>NZ_JBOBDM010000047.1:0-52257 GCF_050586605.1 Pseudomonas sp. ES1
GAGGTTTGCCACTCGGCGGCGGATTAATTACCGCTGCTCCAACGTTGAGCAGAAACACCGCAAACCGCACAGACAACAGATGTCGTGCAAGAATGAAATCGTGAGCCGTAATACTTCATCAGCCTTTCACGACGTTGCAACAGCGACCACCGCTGCAACACCATGTCTACTACACGCCACCAACAATGAGCCACGGGACGTTAGTGTGGGCGGCATAGAAAATGTCGTACGTGTGTGCGAGGGCATACCGTATCCATACTCAGCGAAAGAATAATCCAACTCTCCCGACTCAGCCCGATAACAACCCAACATCGGAGCAGCGATAAGATCGGATCCCCCACAATAAATTCTATCTCCTGCCATCGTAGCAACTCTCCACTGGGAATCCACCTTAGGAATATGCAATGACTCGAAACGCTTTGTGATTTCTCCGGCCTCATCGATAGCCCATACAGTCGCAGCTCCGCGACGTGGATCATCAACCATAACATAGCCCAGCACCCTGAGACTATTATCGGAATGTAGCGCACACCCCCTGACAATTAATCCCTCAAGCTCAACTTTACCCGCACTGCCATAACTGAGGTCGACATCACCCGTTAATTCGAATGCACGGACAACAGACCATCTAGAATCACCAGGCGAGACGAAAACGCCTACTAGCCGTGCTCCGTGCACGGCAAGTTCTGTCAACACTCTCCCATATGAAAGATCATCGCGATTTCCTATAATTACGCCACCATCAGTACCAAACTTCTCATCGATCGCTCCGTTCGCATCGAGTCGCACTATCAGGCTTGCAAACTTGGCCTCAGATTCAAGGTAAGCGATCAGGTAGCAACCTCCATAGGGGTCGAAGACCGCCCCTTTGCAGGAGACCCGTTCAAACTCTGGATTTAGAGGAATGAAATGCGAAGCCAACAACCCATCTACATTCAGTAAGCCTTTATTTCCAAAGGTATCATCCAGCCTCCCCGCGCCATCCATGCATATCAAGTAAGCGACGTCTACCTCAGCCGACGCGGACAACGCATACGTGATTAATCTTCCTTCAGCGTCTATGAACGTCGACTTCGGGATCGTGTAGCCTCTCGACCCCAATTGAATTGTCAAGCTACCTCCTGTACCAAATGACTGTTCAACCACCCCCTTTTCGTCAAACATCGTAAACCCGGCTTTTTGCGAGCGACCACTATTAAGATAATTATAATAGCTAACGACATAGCTACCTTTACCTGCAGGGTAAGGTATCAGTGTCAACGCGTTTCCAGCGGGAACACCATCGATTTCAAACGACTTGACACCGGATTCGGCGAATCGTTTATCCAGACCCAGATCGGGGATAGGAAGAGGCGCTTCAGACGCGCTGGTCGAACTCGCACCAGGGCCAAAGTACAATTCTTTTTCTTCGATGTCTTTCATGAGATTTATCCTGTTGAATTGAACGTCATTACTGGACGCAGTATTCACACCTAGGAAAAGTATTTATCAATGCGAAAAGGCTTTATTCCAGGAGGGAGGGGTACGGATTTAGCATTCTCGCAAAAGCTCATTTACTTAAGCACACTTCCCTGATTGCCTAGTCCAGCTTCATGCAGTCGCACTACACCCTGATTGAAACGCTGCTCAAAAAGCTGCGCAACTGTCAAAAATGCTAGTTTTTATTGAGCACTGCGTGAGGCTGGTAGCGACTTACAGCTAGAGGGGGCATGCCAGTGAATAATGGTTCAAGCGCAAAAGAAAAAGCCCGCCATGCGGCGGGCTTTCGGTAATTCAAGCAGCGTTCAGAGCCCGGACATCTTCTTGATCGCACCCTTGAGGTCATCATCCGAGCAATCCGCGCAGGTGCCCTTCGGTGGCATGGCGTTGATCCCGGTGATGGCCTTGGCCAGGATGCCGTCGAGGCCGCCCTGGTGGTCGGCGCGTTCTTTCCAGGCCGCGGTGTCGCCGATCTTCGGCGCACCCAAAAGGCCACTGCCATGGCAGGCGTTGCAGTGCTTGGCGATGATGTCGTCCGGCGTCTTGGCACCGCCGCCGCCAGCGCTGGCGACCACTTCCATGCCCTTGCATTCCTGGCCCTGGACGCAGACTTGCCCAACCGGCGCCAGGCGCTTGGCGATCTCGTCGTTGGTCGCAGCGGTTGCGCTCATTGCCCAAAGGGCGAATACGGCTGCTGGTACGGCCAGCATCTTCTTGATTTGGTTCACACGTACACCCTCATGGTGGCTAATCACGCTCGCGGCCACGGTATAGCGAGCGTTGAAAAGTATAGCGGCACTCCTGAAAGCGTGGAACGACCACACTCGGGGAAAGGGTATTGGCGAATCAATGCACTGCGCTGGATCAAAAGTTCGACGGGGTGGCCGCGCTGATCAACCGGGCAGGCTCGGCGAACGGGTTGCGGAAACGGTGCGGGCGGGTGCTTTCGAAGTAGTAGCTGTCGCCGGCTTCGAGGATGAAGATCTCGGTGCCGACCACCAGTTCCAGGCGGCCTTCCAGGAGGATGCCGGTCTCTTCGCCGTCATGGGTGAGCATCTCTTCGCCGGTATCGGCGCCGGGCGGGTAGACCTCGTTGAGGAAGGCGATGGCACGGTTGGGGTGCGACTTGCCGACCAGCTTCATGGTCACCGCGCCGTCGGAGATGTCGATCAGCTCGTGGGCCTTGTAGACGATCTGCGTCGGGCTTTCCGGTGCCAGTTCGACCGAAAAGAACTCGACCATGGACATGGGGATGCCACTGAGCACCTTGCGCAGGGAGCTGATGGAGGGGCTCACGCTGTTCTTCTCGATCATCGAGATGGTGCTGTTGGTCACCCCGGCGCGTTTGGCGAGTTCGCGCTGGGACAGGCCCTTGAGCTTGCGGATGGCTTGCAGTCGTTCACCGACGTCCAAAGCGTGGGCCTCCAGGAAGGGGTCAGGTGGGGGATGTGTGAACGATATGATGGCAATGCCGTTCAGTATTTACAACACACCGCCCCGCAGCCTGTCCGCTTCGGCGCCTTATTCGCCGATATAGTCCCGCGGCACGCGCTTGAGATTGCAGAAGATCTGGTACGGGATGGTACCGGCCTGCAACGCCACGTCGCTGGCCAGCACCTGCTTGCCCCACAGCTCGACCGGGCTGCCGACGGTGGCCTCGGGCACCTCGGTGAGGTCGATGCAGAGCATGTCCATCGACACCCGGCCGATCAGTTGGGCGCGCTTGCCGGCGACCACCACAGGCGTGCCGGTGGGGGCCTGGCGCGGATAGCCGTCGGCATAGCCCATGGCGACTACGCCGACCCGGGTCGGGCGAGGGCTGACGAATTTGGCGCCATAGCCCACCGGCTCACCGGCCGGCAGTTCGCGCACGCTGATCACCCGCGATTGCAGGGTCATCACCGGTTGCAGGCGGGCGGCCTGGGCCTGCTCCACCTCGAACGGGGTGGCGCCATACAGCATGATGCCCGGGCGCACCCAGTCGCTCTTGATGTTCGGCCAGCCCAGCACCGCCGGCGAGTTGCGCAGGCTGCACTCGGCGCTAAGGCCCTGGCGGGCAGCTTCGAACACCGCCACCTGCTGCTCGGTGGCCGTGGCGTCGAGTTCGTCGGCACGGGCGAAGTGGCTCATCAGCACGATGCGCGACACCTTGCCGCTGGCCAGCAGGCGCTGGTAGGCGTTGTGGTAGTCCTTGGGGTGCACGCCAACCCGGTGCATGCCGGTGTCCATCTTCAGCCAGATGGTCAGCGGCTTGTGCACGGGGGTCTGTTCCAGCGCTTCGAGTTGCCACAGCGAATGCACCACGCACCACAGGTCGTGCTCGGCGATCAGTGCCAGCTCGCTGGCCTCGAAGAACCCTTCGAGCAGCAGCACCGGCGCCTTGATGCCGGCCGCGCGCAGCTCCAGGGCTTCCTCGATACAGGCCACGGCAAAACCGTCGGCCTCGGTTTCCAGGGCCAGGGCGCAACGCACCGCGCCATGGCCGTAGGCGTCGGCCTTGACCACGGCCAGGGCCTTGGCACCGGTCAGCTCACGGGCCAGGCGGTAGTTGTGACGGAGGGCTTGGAGGTCGATCAGGGCACGGGCGGGACGCATGGCGGCAGCCTTCTGGCAGTTCTGGTTATGTAGAAATCCCCGGCGCGGCAGATGGGGGTAGGTACCCACCGCACCGGGGTGAGGGAACAGGTCGATCAGTGTTTGCCCCTTCCCGGCTAAAGCCGCTTCCACAGAAATCGCGCTCTCTGTGGGAGCGGCTTTAACCGCGAAGGGGCCGGTACAGGCGCCCGCTTACTGGTGCGCCGGCGCCGGCTGGCCTTGGCTGGCAGCTTCGCGGCTGTTGCCGTAGCGCGAGATGTCCAGGCCTTCGGCGCTGATCTGCGGCTTCTTGCGGGCAATCAGGTCGGCCAGCAGGCGGCCGGAACCGCACGCCATGGTCCAGCCCAGGGTGCCGTGACCGGTGTTGAGGAACAGGTTACGGAACTTGGTGGCACCGACGATCGGCGTGCCGTCCGGGGTGGCCGGGCGCAGACCGGTCCAGAAGCTGGCCTGGCTCAGGTCGCCGCCGCGAGGATAAAGGTCGTTGACGATCATCTCCAGCGTTTCGCGTCGACGCGGGTTCAGCGACAGGTCAAAACCGGCGATCTCAGCCATGCCGCCAACACGGATACGGTTGTCGAAACGGGTGATCGCCACCTTGTAGGTTTCGTCGAGGATGGTCGAGGTCGGCGCCATGTCGCCATCGGTGATCGGCACAGTCAGCGAGTAGCCCTTGAGCGGGTATACCGGGGCCTTGATGCCCAGCGGCTTGAGCATCTGCGGCGAGTAGCTGCCCAGGGCCAGCACGTAGCGGTCGGCGGTTTCCAGCTTGCCGTCGATCCACACGCCGTTGATGCGGTCACCGGCGAAGTCCAGGCGCTGGATGTCCTGGCCGAAGCGGAACTCGACGCCCAGCTTGACGGCCATGTCGGCCAGCTTGGTGGTGAACAGCTGGCAGTCGCCGGTCTGGTCGTTGGGCAGGCGCAGGGCGCCAGCGAGGATATCCTTCACGCCGGCCAGGGCCGGCTCGACGCGGGCGATGCCGTCGCGGTCGAGCAGCTCGTAAGGCACGCCGGACTGCTCCAGCACGGCGATGTCCTTGGCCGCGGCATCCACCTGGGCCTGGGTGCGGAACAGCTGGGTGGTGCCCAGGCTGCGGTTCTCATAGGCGATGCCGGTTTCGGCACGCAGCTCGTCGAGGCAGTCGCGGCTGTACTCGGACAGGCGCACCATGCGCTCCTTGTTCACCGCGTAGCGGCTGGCGGTGCAGTTGCGCAGCATCTGCGCCATCCACAGGTACTGGTCGACGTCGCCGGTGAGCTTGATGGCCAGTGGGGCGTGGCGCTCCAGCAGCCACTTGATGGCCTTGAGCGGCACGCCTGGCGCGGCCCACGGCGAGGCATAGCCGGGCGAGATCTGGCCTGCGTTGGCAAAGCTGGTTTCCATGGCCACCGCCGGCTGGCGGTCGACCACCGTGACTTCGAAACCTTGCCGGGCCAGATAGTAGGCACTGGCGGTTCCGATCACACCGCTACCTAGTACCAGTACTCGCATTGTTCATCCCTCGCACGCGGCTCGCCGCAGTCTTTTGTTGATATGGCATGGATGCGCGCATTGTATGAAGGACAGCCCAGTGCAATTCACTATATAAACGCCTATATTTGGCGAGAATTCTTGGCAAAATCGCCTTTGACGGAGGGGCATCCCCTATGAGAACCCAGCACCAGAGCAAGCGTGAACTGGACAAGATCGACCGCAATATCCTGCGCATCCTGCAGAATGACGGCCGTATCTCGTTCACCGAACTGGGCGAGAAAGTCGGGCTGTCGACCACCCCCTGCACCGAGCGCGTGCGCCGCCTGGAGCGCGAAGGGATCATCATGGGCTACAACGCCCGGCTCAATCCGCAGCACCTCAAGGGCAGCCTGCTGGTGTTCGTCGAGATCAGCCTGGACTACAAGTCCGGCGACACCTTCGAAGAGTTCCGCCGCGCCGTGCTCAAGTTGCCCCACGTGCTGGAATGCCACCTGGTGTCGGGCGATTTCGACTACCTGGTGAAGGCGCGTATCTCGGAAATGGCCTCGTACCGCAAGCTGCTGGGCGACATCCTGCTGAAGCTGCCGCACGTGCGCGAGTCGAAGAGCTACATCGTGATGGAAGAAGTGAAAGAGAGCCTGTGCCTGCCGATTCCGGACTGAGGCGTCAGACCAGCACTTGGCGGGTGCTGGCGATATAGCTGTGGACCAGTTGTTCGGCCGCCGGGTCGATCGGCTGCTCAGGCCCGCGGCCACGCGGGCAGGCCAGGCGCGGGGTGGTGCCGAACAGGCGGCAGATCATCGGGCGTTCTTCGTAGACGGTGCAGCCGTTGGGGCCCAGGTGCACGCAGTTCAGATGCTCCAGGGCCACTTCCTGCTCGGCCTGGGTCTTGCGCGGCAGGCGGGCCATTTCTTCGGCCGAGGTGGTGACCGGGCCGCAGCAATCGTGGCAGCCGGGTACGCACTCGAACGAGGGAATGAGTTCGCGCAGGAAGTGGATCTTGTGGCGGTTGCAGGACATGGGCGGCGTATCTGTAGGATGTGCGGCGGATTATAGGGCCAATCGCCGGCAAGCCGGCTCCCACAAGGATCAGTGGTGGCCTGTGGGAGCCGGCTTGCCGGCGATGAGGCCAGTTGCCTATCCTCCCTCTTTCGCCTAAGCCCCGGGAATCGACAGATGATCCACAGCGCGCAGCACGCCGCCTCCTACTACGCCGCCAGTAGCGCGCCACACTCCGACCATCCGTACCTGCAGGGCGAGCACAGCGCCGACGTGTGCATCGTCGGCGGTGGCTATTCGGGCCTGAACACCGCCATCGAACTGGCCGAGCGCGGCCTGTCGGTGATCCTCCTGGAGGCCCGCAAGCTTGGCTGGGGCGCCAGCGGGCGCAACGGCGGGCAACTGATTCGCGGGGTCGGCCATGGCCTGGAGCAGTTCCTCCCGGTGATCGGCGAGGACGGCGTGCGCAGCATGCGCTTGATGGGCCTGGAGGCCGTGGAGATCGTCCGTGAGCGGGTCGAGCGCCACGCCATCGACTGCGACCTGACCTGGGGCTACTGCGACCTGGCCAACAAACCCGCCGAGCTTGCGGGTTTTGCCGAGGACGCCGAAGAACTGCGCAGCCTGGGCTATCGCCATGAACTGCGCCTGGTGCAGCCCGGCGACATGCATTCGGTGGTGGGCTCCGACCGCTATGTCGGCGGCCTGATCGACATGGGCTCGGGGCACCTGCACCCGCTCAACCTGGCGCTCGGTGAAGCGGCTGCCGCCAGCCGCCTGGGCGTGCAGTTGTTCGAGCAATCGGAAGTCACCCGCATCGAGTACGGCCCTGAAGTGAAGGTGCACACCGCCCAGGGCCGGGTCCGCGCCAAGACCCTGGTGCTGTGCTGCAACGCCTACCACAACGACCTCAACCGCGAACTGGGCGGCAAGGTGCTGCCGGCCGGTAGCTACATCATCGCCACCGAGCCGCTGGGCGAGGAGCGTGCACGCCAGCTGCTGCCGCAGAACATGGCGGTGTGCGACCAGCGCGTGGCCCTGGACTACTACCGGTTGTCCGCCGACCATCGCCTGCTGTTCGGCGGTGCCTGCCACTACTCCGGGCGCGACCCGCAGGACATCGCCGCCTACATGCGACCGAAGATGCTCAAGGTGTTCCCGCAACTGGCCGACGTGCGCATCGACTACCAGTGGGGCGGGATGATCGGCATCGGCGCCAACCGCCTGCCGCAGATCGGCCGCCTGGCCGGGCAGCCGAACGTCTATTACGCCCAGGCCTACTCCGGGCATGGGGTGAACGCCACCCACCTGGCCGGGCGCCTGCTCGGCGAAGCCATCAGCGGCCAGCAGAGCGGGCGTTTCGACCTGTTCGCCAAGGTGCCGCACCCGACCTTCCCCGGCGGCAAGCTGATGCGCTCGCCGCTGTTGGCATTGGGGATGTTGTGGTACAGGCTCAAAGAGCTGGTGTGATCGGGTATCGGGCCCTATCGCCGGCAAGCCGGCTCCCACAGGGACTGCGCAAGCTCATGATGCTCGCTACCCTGTGGGAGCCGGCTTGCCGGCGATAGGGCCAACCCTGACAACCCAATACCTTGATCCCTCAATCCCTCCAGAACGGCTTGCGCGCCTCGTGGCACGCCTGCTCCCAGGTCAGCCCGATATCGCGCAGCTGGTAGTCCTCCAGCTGCAGCAAGGCCCTGCGGGTGCGCCAGCGATGCAGCATGAGCCCCCAGCGCCCGAGCCCCGCCGGAGCGCTGTAAACCTTGGGCCGCTGCCCCGCCTCCAGTTCCGTGGCCAACAGTTGCAACCGTACATCGCTCATGCCACCCATTACCGCACCCTCCAGATCACGTCATAGCGTGCAGAAAGCATGCGCGTGCGAGCCATGAGCAATACAGATCCAACACAGATTTATTATTTCCATACAGAATTGGCGGAAGGCCCGCTGAATGGAGTATTTTCCTACAATCTGTATCGGTCCCACCCCACAAGATATTCAGGAGTATGCCGTGACCCTCTACCTCAACCTGGCCGAACTGCTCGGGTCGCGCATCGAGCAGGGCCTGTACCGGCCGGGCCAACGCCTGCCCTCGGTCCGCGCCCTGAGCACCGAGCACGGGGTCAGCCTGAGTACCGTGCAACAGGCCTACCGCCTGCTGGAGGACAACGGCCTGGTGTCGCCACGGCCCAAGTCCGGCTACTTCGTCGCCGAGGACCGCAACCTCCCTGCCCTGCCCGACATCAGCCGCCCGGCGCAACGGCCTGTGGATATCTCCCAGTGGGAACAGGTGCTGGAACTGATACGCGCCACCCCGCGCCCGGAAGTGATCCAGCTGGGCCGTGGCATGCCGGATGTCGACAGCCCCACGCTCAAGCCGCTGCTGCGCAGCCTGGCGCAGCTCAGCCGGCGCCAGGACATGCCCGGCCTGTACTACGACAACATCCACGGCAATGCCCAACTGCGTGAGCAGATCGCCCGGCTGATGCTCGATTCCGGCTGCCGCCTGGGCCCGGCCGACCTGGTGGTGACCACCGGCTGCCACGAGGCGCTGTCGTGCAGCATCCGCGCGGTGTGCCAACCCGGGGACATCGTCGCGGTCGACTCGCCGAGCTTCCACGGCGCCATGCAGACCCTCAAGGGCCTGGGCATGAAGGCGCTGGAAATCCCCACCGACCCGATCACCGGCATCAGCCTCGAAGCGCTGGAGCTGGCCCTGGAGCAGTGGCCGATCAAACTCATCCAGATCACCCCCAACTGCAACAACCCGCTGGGCTACATCATGCCCGAGGCGCGCAAGAAGGCCTTGCTCACCCTCGCCCAGCGCTACGACGTGGCGATCCTCGAAGACGATGTGTATGGCGACCTGGCCTACACCTACCCGCGCCCACCCACCATCAAGTCGTTCGACGACGATGGCCGGGTGCTGCTGTGCAGTTCGTTCTCCAAGACCCTGGCACCGGGCCTGCGTATCGGCTGGGTAGCGCCGGGGCGCTACCTGGAGCGGGTGCTGCACATGAAGTACATCAGTACCGGCAGCACCGCCTGCCAGCCGCAACTGGCCATTGCCGACTTCATCGCCGAGGGCCACTACCAGCCCCACCTGCGGCGCATGCGCAGCCAGTACCAGCGCGGCCGCGACCAGATGTGCGACTGGGTGACCCGTTATTTCCCGCCGGGCACCCGCGCCAGCCGGCCCCAGGGCGGCTTCATGCTGTGGGTGGAGTTGGCGGAAAGTTTCGATACGTTGCGCCTGAACCGGGCTTTACTGGAGCAGGGCGTGCAGATCGCCGTGGGCAGCATCTTCTCGGCCTCAGGCAAGTACCGCAATTGCCTGCGCATGAACTTCGCCGCGCGGCCGACGCCGCAGATCGAAGCCGCGGTGCGCAAGGTGGGGGAAACCGCCCATCGTCTACTGGCGGCCGAACAGGCTGCCGGGTAACGTTGCGCCGCCCGCCACGGTCCAACCCCATAAGCCCCTGTCGCACAGGACGATTCACCCTTGAGACGCCAGCCAGCCCTGCCCCTGCTGCTGGTGCTGCTGCTCGGCCTGTCAGGCTGCGCCAGCACCGCTACACCCCGTGATGTCAGCCAGGCGCTGCCGGCCAGCGAGTCGGCGTTCGGCCGCTCGGTGCAGCGCCAGGCCGCGCCCTACGAGGGGCGTTCGGGTTTTCGCCTGCTGCCCAACAGCAACGAGGCCTTCCGCGCCCGCGCCGAGCTGATCCGCAACGCCCAGGCCAGCATCGACCTGCAGTACTACATCGTCCACGACGGCCTCAGTACCCGCGCACTGGTGCACGAACTGCTGCGCGCCGCCGACCGCGGCGTGCGCGTGCGCATCCTGCTCGACGACACCACCAGCGACGGCCTGGACACCATCATGGGCACCCTGGATGCCCATCCGAACATCCAGATCCGCGTGTTCAACCCGCTGCACCTGGGCCGCAGCACCGGCGTGACCCGCGCCGCGGGCCGGCTGTTCAACCTGTCGCGCCAGCACCGACGCATGCACAACAAGCTGTTCCTGGTGGACAACAGCATGGCCATCGTCGGCGGGCGCAACCTGGGCGACGAATACTTCGACGCCGAGCCCAACCTCAACTTCACCGACATCGACCTGTTGGGGGTAGGCCCGGTGGCCGAGCAACTCGGGCACGGCTTCGACCAGTACTGGAACAGCGCCCTGAGCCGGCCGATCGGCGATTACCTGTGGTGGCAGCCCGATGCCGAAGACCTGCGCGCCAGCCGCCAGCGCCTGGAAGTGTCCCTGGCCGAGGCACGCATCAAGCGCAAAGCCCTTTACGACCGGCTGATGGCCTACCAGGCACAGCCACGTCTGGACGTATGGCGCAACGAGCTGATCTGGGCGCACAGCCAGGCGCTGTGGGACGCGCCGAGCAAAGTGCTGGCCGATGACGAACCCGACCCACAACTGCTGATGAGCCAGCAACTGGCGCCGGACCTGAACAGCGTGCGACACGAGCTGATCCTGGTGTCGGCCTACTTCGTGCCGGGTGAGCCGGGCTTGCTGTACCTGACCAGCCATGCGGACGCCGGTACCTCGGTCAAGCTGCTGACCAATTCGCTGGAGGCCACCGACGTACCGGCGGTACACGGCGGTTACGCGCCCTACCGCCGCGCCCTGCTCGAACATGGCGTGCAGTTGTACGAGATGCGTCGCCAGCCCGGCGACCGCAGTGCCCGGCGCGGCCTGAGCCTGCACGGCAGCTCCGACTCGAGCCTGCACAGCAAGGCGATGGTGTTCGACAGGCGCAAGACGTTCATCGGCTCGTTCAACTTCGACCCGCGTTCGGTGCTGTGGAACACCGAGGTCGGCGTGCTGGTGGACAGCCCGGAGTTGGCCGAGTACACCCGCGACCTGGCGGTACAAGGCATGGCGCCGGCGTTGAGCTACCAGCCAAAGCTGGTGGGCGGGAAGCTGGTGTGGGTCACCGAGGACAATGGCCAGCGGCATATGCTGCTGACCGAGCCGGGTGGCTGGTGGCGGCGGTTCAATGCCTGGATCAGCAAGGCGGTGGGGCTGGAGAAGATGCTGTAGGGCCTATCGCGGGCTTGCCCCGCGATAGCAATCGATCAGGCAGACGCTGGCTCGAAGGCATCCTTGCGCCGAGTCAACACCACCAACCCCGCTGCCCCCACCGCCATCAGCAGCAGCAACGCATGCCCACTGACCCACTGGCTACCCGCCCCGGCCAGCAGCGGCCCGAGCAGGCAACCGATACCCCACAACTGCGCCACGTGGGCATTGGCCCGCACCAGCTCATCATCACGATAGCGCTCGCCGATCAACACCAGCGACAGGGTGAACAACCCTCCCGCACTGGCCCCGAACAGCACCCACAAGGGCCAGATCAGCGGCGTGTGCAGCAGCAGCGGGATGGCCAGGCTCGAGACCAGCAGGGTCAGCGCGCAGCCACTGAACAACGTGCGTCGCGACATGCGATCAGCCAGCGCCCCGATCGGCAACTGCAACACCGCATCGCCCACCACCACGGTGCTGACCATGAACAGCGCCACTTCCGTGGTGAAGCCCTGCTGCAGGCAATACACCGGCAGCAGGGTGAGGATCATGGCCTCGAAAGCGGCGAACAGGGCGATGGCCCAGGCAATGACCGGCAGCCGCCGGCAGAAGGCGAACAGGTCGAAGAAGGTAACGCTGCACGCCTCGGTGCTGGGTGCGCCGCTACGGCCAATGAGGATCAGCGGGGCAACCAGCAGCAGCCCGGTCGCCGCCCAGAAACCGAAGTCATCGTTGGAACCGAGAAAACCCAGCACCATCGGCCCGGCCAGCTGACTCAGGGCGTAGCTGCTGCCATACAGCGCCACCAGCCGCCCGCGCCATTGCTCGACCACCAGCTGGTTGATCCAGCTTTCGCCGAGGATGAACACCACGGTCAGCGACATGCCGATCAGCAGGCGCAGCGCCAGCCACAGCGGGTAACTGGGCAGCAACGCCACCAGGCCGATCGACAGCGCCCCGCCCCACAGGCACAGGCGCATGGCGGCCGGTACACCGACCCAACCGGCCAGGCGGCTAGCCACGGCGGCGCCGACCAGCACGCCCAGCGCTGGCATCGCCGCCATCACGCCGATGGCGAACCCACCGTAACCCCAGCCCTCCAGGCGCAGGGACACCAGCGGCATGCTCACGCCGAGCGCGAGCCCGACACTGAGCACCGACGCCAGCACGGCAAAATAGGTTCCCCAACGCATGGTGGCCTCCCGGGCAGTCAAATCAGGCAGAAAGCATCGCGGGGCAAGCCCGCTCCCACGCCGCCAAGGGTTTGATGATGAATCATCAGCGCTTGGTTGCGTGGGAGCGAGCTTGCCCCGCGAAAAGGCGTTACCGGATTACAGCTTGATCCAGGTCGCCTTCAGCTCGGTGTACTTCTCCAGCGCGTGCAGCGACTTGTCACGGCCGTTGCCCGACTGCTTGAAGCCACCGAACGGCGCGGTCATGTCGCCGCCGTCGTACTGGTTGACCCAGACGCTGCCGGCACGCACGGCGCGGGCGGTCTTGTGGGCCTTGGAGATGTCCGAGGTCCAGATGCCGGCTGCCAGGCCGTATGGGGTGTCGTTGGCGATGGCGATGGCTTCTTCAGCGGTGTCGAAGGTGATCACCGACAGTACCGGGCCGAAGATTTCTTCCTGGGCGATCTTCATGGCGTTGGTCACGCCGTCGAAGATGGTCGGCTCGACGTAGGTGCCGCCGGTTTCTTCGAGGATGCGCTTGCCGCCAGCCAGCAGCTTGGCGCCGTCCTGGTGACCGGCGTCGATGTACGACAGCACGGTGTTCATCTGCTGGGTATCGACCAGCGCACCGACGGTGGTTGCCGGGTCCAGCGGGTTGCCCGGTTTCCAGGCCTTGAGGGCCTCGACCACCATGGGCAGGAACTTGTCCTTGATCGAACGCTCCACCAGCAGACGCGAACCTGCGGTGCAGACTTCACCCTGGTTGAAGGCGATGGCGCTGGCTGCGGCCTCGGCGGCGGCTTGCAGGTCCGGGGCGTCGGCGAAGACGATGTTCGGGCTCTTGCCGCCGGCTTCCAGCCAGACGCGTTTCATGTTCGACTCGCCGGCGTAGATCATCAGCTGCTTGGCGATCTTGGTCGAACCGGTGAACACCAGGGTGTCGACGTCCATGTGCAGGGCCAGGGCCTTGCCCACGGTGTGACCATAGCCTGGCAGCACGTTGAGCACGCCCGCCGGGATACCGGCTTCGATCGCCAGCTGGGCGATGCGGATGGCGGTCAGCGGCGATTTTTCCGACGGCTTGAGGACGATGGAGTTACCGGTGGCCAGGGCCGGGCCGAGTTTCCAGCAGGCCATCAGCAGCGGGAAGTTCCACGGCACGATGGCACCGACCACGCCCACCGGCTCACGGGTAACCAGGCCGAGCTGGTCGTGCGGGGTTGGCGCGACTTCGTCGTAGACTTTATCGATGGCTTCGGCGTTCCAGTGCAGGGCACTGGCCGCGCCTGGCACGTCGATGCTGGAGGAGTCGCCGATCGGCTTGCCCATGTCGAGGGTTTCGAGCAGGGCCAGCTCTTCGACGTGCTTGCGCAGCAGGTCGGCGAAGCGGATCAGCTTGGCCTTGCGCTTGGCCGGAGCCAGGCGCGACCAGACGCCGGATTCGAACACGGCGCGGGCATTTTCGACAGCGCGGTTGGCATCGGCCAGGTCGCAGCTGGCAACCTTGGCCAGGAAGCGTCCGTCCACCGGGCTCAGGCAGTCGAAGGTTTCACCGGATGCGGCATCGGTGTATTCGCCGTTGATGAAGGCGCGGCCTTCGATCTTCAGTTGCTGGGCACGCTGTTCCCAGTCCGCACGAGTCAGGGTGGTCATAGGAAACTCCTCTCTTGTTAAGGTGCAACGCCGCACTGAGGACTCACGGGCGCTGTCAGAAATTCTGGCCGGGTGACGAGGCACACGGGCACCTGCCACCCTAAACCAGGGCGGGGAAACTATCAATATATTTGACACGAACGGCTCAAATGCCTACTGATGTTCATTTTATTAAACAACAACAGGGTAACCACCATGAGTATCGCCAGCATCGTCGACTTCGCCCAGGTTCTGACCGAGGCCGAACGCTACCGCCCGGCGGCGGAGAAAATCCTCAAGGGCGAGCCTGACCAGGCTGTCTACAACCACTATTCCAGCCCGTGCGGGCAGTTCGCCGCGGGCGTCTGGGAAGGTGAAGTGGGCCAGTGGACGGTGAACTACACCGAGCATGAATACTGCGAGATCGTGCAAGGTGTGTCGGTGCTGCGCGACCAGGAAGGCAATGCCAAGACCCTGCGCACCGGTGATCGCTTCGTCATCCCGGCGGGCTTCAAGGGCACTTGGGAGGTGCTGGAGCCGTGCCGCAAGATCTATGTGATGTTCGAGCAGAAGTAAGCGCCAGCTTCTTCGCGGGTAAACCCGCTCCCACAGGCTGTGGGAGCAAGGGGTTCCTGCAGGCTTGCAGTGAAGCTCAGGTTTCGCACGGCCCCTGTGGGAGCGGGTTTACCCGCGAAGAGGCTGAACACGATTTTCCTGCAGGCATAAAAAAACCCGCCACCTTACGGTTGCGGGTTTTTTCAGGTTGCCGATCAATTACTTGATCTTGGCTTCCTTGTACACCACGTGCTTGCGGACGACCGGATCGTATTTCTTGATCTCGATCTTGTCCGGAGTGGTGCGCTTGTTCTTGTCGGTGGTGTAGAAGTGGCCGGTACCGGCACTCGAAACCAGACGGATCAATTCACGCATGATGTTCTCCCTTAAACCTTGGCGCCAGCTTTGCGGATGTCGACCAGAACGGCATCGATGCCGCGCTTGTCGATGATACGCATGCCTTTGGCGGAAACGCGCAGACGCACGAAACGCTTCTCGGATTCAACCCAGAAACGGTGGTGCTGCAGGTTTGGCAGGAAACGACGACGGGTTTTGTTGTTTGCGTGGGAAATGTTATTCCCGGTTACTGGACCCTTACCAGTAACTTGACAGACTCTCGACATGCCTCAGCCCTCTAAAACCACATGCCCAACCCGGCATGGGTTGGCCGCTTAATCTCTCAGTCATTGGCGCTAGGCGCCGTGTTTCCGAGGGTCTTATCGACCGGAAGCGCTTACGCGACAGGCCGAGCCCCTAGAAAAGAGCGCTGCTTTATACCAGAAAGACTCAGCCGCAACAACAGAAGATGTGTCTTCAGGTCGTGCCGAGTGCGCCCGGGCAGCATAACGACTGGGGCGCCAAGGTGTCGACCGCCCGTCGCCGAATTAATGCGAAAGGGTGTGGTCATTTGCCCGTGCCCACACTAGGGTAGGACTTTTCCAGACTGCACCGGCAGATGGTGCCACAAACCCGCCAAGGAGCCACCATGCGTGCCGCCGCCCTTTCCCTGTTGTTCACCACGCTGTGCGCCGCCGGCCTTGCCCAGGCCGCGCCGCTGTCGGTGTGCACCGAAGCCAGCCCGGAAGGCTTCGACGTGGTCCAGTACAACTCGCTGACCACCACCAATGCCTCGGCCGATGTGCTGATGAACCGCCTGGTCGAATTCGATGCAGGGCTGGGCAAGGTCGTGCCCAGCCTGGCCGAGCGCTGGACGGTGTCGCCGGACGGCCTGATCTATGACTTCACCCTGCGCCAGGGCGTCAAATTCCACACCACGCCCTACTTCAAGCCCAGCCGCGAGCTGGACGCCGAAGACGTGCTGTTCAGCTTCCAGCGCATGCTCTACCCCGCCCACCCCTGGCACAAGACCGCTGCGGGCGGCTACCCGCATGCCCAGTCGCTGCAGCTGGGCAGCCTGATCAAGTCGATCGAGGCCCCCCAGCCCAATACCGTGCGCTTCACCCTCTCGCACCCGGATGCCACCTTCCTGGCCACCCTGAGCATGGGCTTTGCCTCGATCTACTCCGCCGAATATGCCGACAAGCTGCTCAAGGCCGAGACCCCGGACAAGCTCAACAGCCAGCCTGTGGGTACCGGGCCGTTCGTCTTCCAGCGTTTCCAGAAGGACGCCGTGGTGCGCTACCGCGCCAACCCCGACTACTTCGCCGGCAAACCGTCGGTCGACCCGCTGATCTTCGCCATCACCACCGACGCCAACGTACGCCTGCAGAAGCTCAAGCGCGGCGAATGCCAGGTGGCCCTGTCGCCCAAGCCGCTGGACATCGCCGAGGCCGGCAAGGACGGCAACCTCAAGGTGGCGACCACCCCGGCGTTCATGACCGCGTTCGTCGCCATCAACAGCCAGCACCCGCCGCTGGACAAACCCGAGGTGCGCCAGGCCATCAACCTGGCCTTCGACAAGCCGGCCTACCTGAAGGCCGTGTTCGAAAACACCGCCACCGCCGCCAACGGCCCCTACCCGCCGAATACCTGGAGCTACGCCAAGGACCTGCCGGGTTACGCCATGGACCAGAAGAAGGCCAAGGCGCTGCTGGCCAAGGCCGGCCTGGCCGATGGTTTTGCCACCACGATCTGGACCCGCCCGTCGGGCAGCCTGCTCAACCCCAACCCCAGCCTGGGCGCGCAGATGCTTCAGGCGGACCTGGCCAAGGTCGGCATCAAGGCCGAGATTCGCACCCTCGAGTGGGGCGAGTTGATCCGCCGCGCCAAGGCGGGCGAGCACGACCTGCTGTTCATGGGCTGGGCGGGTGACAACGGCGACCCGGACAACTTCCTCAGCCCGCAATTCTCCTGCGCGGCGGTCAAGTCCGGGACCAACTTCGCGCGGTTCTGCGACAGCCGCCTGGACCAGCTGATCAATGCCGGGCGCACCACCAACGACCAGAGCGTGCGCAGCCGTCTGTACCAACAGGCCCAGGCACTGATCCAGCAGCAGGCGCTGTGGCTGCCGCTGGCGCATCCGACGGCGGCGACCTTGCTGCACAAGGGTGTCGAGGGGTATCAGGTGAGCCCGTTCGGGCGGTTGGATTTCAGCAAGGTCTCTGTGGGCCGCTGATTATCTGCTGACTGTGCCGGCCTCTTCGCGGGTAAATCGGGGCGCCGAACCGCCGCTCCCAGAGGTTTCGCGCCGAATGCGCAGCCTGTGGGAGCGGGTTTACCCGCGAAGAGGCCGGCGCAGTCAACTCATGACTAGCCTGCCAACCACCCATGCTCGGCCATGGACAGTGGTTCGCCATCACCGACGATGACATGGTCCATCACCCTTACGTCGATCAGCGCCAGCGAGCGCTTGAGCATCTGCGTCAGGTGCACGTCGTCCTGGCTGGGCTGGCAATGGCCTGACGGGTGGTTATGGCACAGGATCAGCGCCGCCGCGTTGTGCAGCAAGGCCCGGCGTACCACCTCGCGCGGGTAGATGCTCGCCCGGTCGATGGTGCCGCGAAACAGGATCTCGAACGCCAACGGCCGGTGCTTGGTATCCAGGAACAGGCAACCGAATACCTCGCTGGCCTCATGGCGCAGCATCGATTTCAGATAGCGCCGCACCGATGTCGGCGACTCCAGCGCCGACGCACGCTCGATGCCCTCGTCCAGATACCGCCTGCCGATCTCCAGCAACGCCTGCAACTGGGCGTATTTCACCGGCCCCAGTCCCGGCTCACGCAGAACCCTGGCACGATCGGCCTCGAGGAACGGCCTGAGCCCGCCAAACTTCGCCAGCAGCCCACGCGCCAAGTCCAGCACATTACGCCCGGCGACCCCCGACCCCAGCAACACCGCGACCAGCTCGGCGTCCGACAGCACCGCCGCGCCGCGCTGCAACAACTTCTCCCTCGGCCGCTCCTCGGCCGGCCATTCTCTGATGTTCATCCCCCCTCCTCGCCTGCCACTACGGCCCGTTTGGGCGCTGTGTTAATCTAGTTCGCTTCGAAAATGCGACGATCTGCCGCAGGCAGTCACCGTCGCCGCCCGCTTTCACTGGAATAAGGCAAGGCCTATGCAGCGGTTGTATCGCAAGCGCATCGTTCTCGGCGTGGGTGGCGGCATCGCCGCCTACAAGAGCGCCGAGCTGATTCGCCGACTCCTGGAACACGGCGCGCAGGTGCGCGTGGTCATGACCCGTGGTGGTGCCGAATTCATCACTCCGCTCACCCTGCAGGCGCTGTCCGGCCACCCCGTGCACATGGACTTGCTCGACCCCGCCGCCGAAGCGGCCATGGGCCATATCGAACTGGCCAAATGGGCAGACCTGGTGCTGATTGCCCCGGCCACCGCCGACCTGATGGCGCGCATGGCCCAGGGCATGGCCGACGACCTGCTGACTACCCTGGTGCTGGCCACCGACGCCACCGTCGCCGTGGCGCCGGCGATGAACCAGGCCATGTGGCGCGACCCGGCAACCCAGGACAACCTCGAACTGCTCAAGCGCCGTGGTATCCAGGTGTTCGGCCCGGCCTCCGGCAGCCAGGCCTGTGGCGATGTGGGCCTGGGCCGCATGCTCGAAGCCACCGACCTGGCCTGGTGCGCCGCCGAGAGCTTCAAGCGCCAGGCACTGACCGGCAAGCACGTGCTGATTACCGCCGGGCCGACCCAAGAGAACATCGACCCGGTGCGCTACATCACCAACCATAGTTCAGGGAAAATGGGCTTTGCCCTGGCCGAGGCGGCCGCTGAAGCCGGGGCCCGGGTGACCCTGGTCACCGGCCCGGTACACCTGCCGACCCCGGACCGGGTCAGCCGCATCGACGTGGTCAGCGCGCGGGACATGCTCGCGGCCTGTGAAGCCGCCATGCCCTGTGACCTGTTCATCGCCTCGGCTGCGGTCGCGGACTACCGCCCGGAAGTCGTCGCCGCACAGAAGCTCAAGAAAGATCCCACCACCGGCGACGGCATGCTGCTGCAGATGGTGCGCAATCCCGATATCCTTGCGACCATTGCCGGCCGCGCCGATCGCCCGTTCAGCGTGGGCTTTGCCGCCGAGACCGAGCACCTGCTCGACTACGCCACGCGCAAGCTCAAGGACAAGAACCTCGACCTGATCGTCGCCAATGATGTGGCCAACCCCAGCATCGGCTTCAACAGCGAGGAAAACGCCCTGACCGTGATCGACCGGCAGCAGCATCAAACCCTCTTCGCGCAGACCAGCAAAGGCAAGATCGCCCGCCAGCTGGTTGCCTTCATCGCCGAACGGCTCAACCAGGTTCAATAAGTTACATGCACGCTCTTCAAGCCAAGATCCTCGACCCACGCCTGGGCACCGAATTCCCCCTGCCGCAGTACGCCACCCCCGGCTCCGCCGGCCTGGACCTGCGCGCCCTGCTCAAGGAGGACACCGTCCTCGAGCCAGGCCAGACCCTGCTGATCCCCACCGGCCTGTCGGTGTACATCGGCGACCCGGGCCTGGCGGCGATGATCCTGCCGCGCTCGGGCCTGGGCCATAAGCACGGCATCGTGCTGGGCAACCTGGTCGGCCTGATCGACTCGGACTACCAGGGCGAGCTGATGGTCAGCTGCTGGAACCGTGGCAGCACGCCGTTCACCATCACCGTCGGCGAGCGCATCGCGCAGTTGATCCTGGTGCCGGTGGTGCAGGCGCATTTCGACATCGTCGAGCAATTCGACGAGACCCAGCGCGGCGCTGGCGGCTTCGGCCACTCGGGCACCCGCTGAGGCAACAACAGACCGTTCGGGCCATGGATGGCGAACTCTCTGGCGAAACCGCCGTCCAAGCGTTCAGTTTGCGCCTGCCCAGAAGCCTTTGACTTATGGAGTCCCCAGAGATGAACGACATGGCCCACCTGGTCCCCGCACTGCCGGACAGCATCTTCCGCGCCTATGACATCCGCGGCGTAGTCGGCAAGACCCTGCACGCCGAAACCGCCTACTGGATCGGCCGCGCCATCGGCGCCCAGACCCTCGCCCAGGGCGAACCACAGATCTCGGTAGGCCGTGACGGCCGCCTGTCCGGCCCGATGCTGGTCGAGCAACTGATCAAGGGCCTGGTCGAGGCCGGTTGCCAGGTCAGCGACGTCGGCTTGGTGCCGACCCCGGCGCTGTATTACGCCGCCAACGTGCTGGCCGGCAAGTCGGGCGTGATGCTCACCGGCAGCCACAACCCATCGGACTACAACGGCTTCAAGATCGTCATCGCCGGCGACACCCTGGCTAACGAACAGATCCAGGCCCTGCTGACCCGCCTGAAAACCAACGACCTGACCCGTGGCGAAGGCCATGTGGAAAAAGTCGAGATCCTCGAGCGCTACTACCAGCAGATCGTCGACGACGTGAAGCTGGCCAAGCGCCTGAAGGTGGTGGTCGACTGCGGCAACGGCGCCGCTGGCGTGATCGCCCCGCAATTGATCGAGGCGTTGAACTGT
Source organism: Pseudomonas sp. ES1 (assembly GCF_050586605.1). Lineage (NCBI taxonomy): Bacteria > Pseudomonadati > Pseudomonadota > Gammaproteobacteria > Pseudomonadales > Pseudomonadaceae > Pseudomonas > Pseudomonas sp. ES1. The sequence goes on from NZ_JBOBDM010000047.1 coordinate 20,845, forward strand.
GAGGTGATCCCACTGTTCTGCGAAGTCGACGGCAACTTCCCCAACCACCACCCGGACCCGGGCAAGCCTGAGAACCTGGAAGACCTGATCGCCAAGGTGAAAGAGACCGGCGCCGATATCGGCCTGGCCTTCGACGGCGACGGCGACCGCGTGGGCGTGGTGACCAACACCGGCAGCATCGTCTACCCCGACCGCCTGCTGATGCTGTTCGCCCAGGACGTGCTGTCGCGCAACCCGGGCGCCGAGATCATCTTCGACGTCAAATGCACCCGCCGCCTGACCCCGCTGATCGAACAGCACGGTGGCCGCGCGCTAATGTGGAAGACCGGCCACTCGTTGATCAAGAAGAAGATGAAACAGACCGGCTCCTTGCTGGCCGGCGAGATGAGCGGTCACATCTTCATCAAGGAACGCTGGTACGGTTTCGACGACGGTATCTACAGCGCCGCGCGCCTGCTGGAGATCCTCAGCAAGGCCGGGCAAAGCGCCGAAGACCTGTTCGCCGCGTTCCCCGATGATATTTCCACGCCGGAAATCAACATTGATGTGACCGACGAGGGTAAATTCAGCATCATTGATGCTCTGCAACGCGACGCCGACTGGGGCGATGCCAACCTGACCACCATCGACGGTGTGCGGGTCGACTACGCCCACGGCTGGGGCCTGGTTCGCGCCTCCAACACCACACCGGTGTTGGTGCTGCGCTTCGAGGCCGACAGCGCGGCAGAACTCGACCGTATCAAGGCTGTATTCCGCACGCAGTTGCTGCGGGTCCAACCAGGCCTGCAACTGCCGTTCTGACGACTATCCGTTCCTTACCTGGAGCCCTGCATGACCCTCGATCGCGATGCCGCTTCCCATGTAGCCGAGGTTTTGTCCGAAGCACTGCCTTACATCCGCCGCTTCGTCGGCAAGACCCTGGTGATCAAGTACGGCGGCAACGCGATGGAAAGCGAGGAGCTCAAGACGGGCTTCGCCCGTGACATCGTGCTGATGAAGGCCGTGGGCATCAACCCGGTGGTCGTGCATGGCGGCGGCCCGCAGATCGGCGACCTGCTCAAGCGCCTGTCGATCGAGAGCCACTTCATCGACGGCATGCGCGTCACCGACTCGGCGACCATGGACGTGGTGGAGATGGTCCTGGGCGGCCAGGTCAACAAGGACATCGTCAACCTGATCAACCGCCATGGCGGCAGCGCCATTGGCCTGACCGGCAAGGACGCCGAGCTGATCCGTGCGCGCAAGCTCACCGTCAGCCGCCAGACCCCAGAGATGACCCAGCCGGAAATCATCGACATCGGCCATGTAGGCGAGGTCGAGAGCGTCAACACCGACCTGCTGAACATGCTGGTCAAAGGCGACTTCATCCCGGTGATCGCGCCGATCGGCGTGGGTAAGAACGGCGAGTCGTACAACATCAACGCCGACCTGGTCGCCGGCAAGGTCGCTGAAGCGCTGAAGGCCGAGAAGCTGATGCTGCTGACCAACATCGCCGGCCTGATGGACAAGCAAGGCCAGGTACTGACCGGCCTGACCACCGAACAGGTCAACGAACTGATCGCCGACGGCACCATCTACGGTGGCATGCTGCCGAAGATCAAGTGTGCGCTGGAGGCGGTGCAGGGCGGCGTGAACAGCTCGCACATCATCGATGGCCGCGTGCCCAACGCGGTGCTGCTGGAAATCTTCACCGACAGCGGCGTGGGCACCTTGATCACCAATCGCAAACGTCACGCTTGATTGATCATGCGCCCCGGTTTCGACCGGGGCGCATTGCGTCAAGCAAGGAAACATCCTACGCACCACAGGGATCCCGACTACAACACCAGAGCCTTGATCGCCACTAGCATCGGATCTTCACCTACAGGAGATCTGCCATGCAAAAAGCTGCCGTCCCCTACGGAAGCGATGTCTCTTCCGGCACCTATGCGTGCTGCGATTGCGGATACGAGTATTCCAACACCAGCAAGACTTCCCTTCCGCCCTGCCCCAAGCTCGAGGAACTGCCTCACAGCCTGCACGCCTGGCGCATTCTCAGCGGCCGTGGGGATGCCGTGGACGACCCCTACCCCAACGGACGCTGAACGACAGGCACGAAAAAGGCGACCCTTAGGTCGCCTTTTCTTTGCACGTTCGCGTCAGATGCCGTACTTGGCGCGATACGCCTCGACCGCCGGCAAGTGCTGCTTGAGCTGCGGATCGTCGGCCAGGAACTCCAGCACCTGGGTCAGCGACACGATGCTGACCACCGGAATGCCAAAGTCGCGCTCGACTTCCTGAATCGCCGACAGCTCGCCGTTGCCACGCTCTTCGCGGTTCAGTGCGATCAGCACACCCGCGGCCTTGGCCTGCTGGGCGTTGATGATCTGCATCACTTCACGGATGGCGGTGCCAGCGGTGATCACGTCGTCGATGATCAGCACGTCACCGGCCAGCGGGGCGCCAACCAGGCTGCCGCCTTCGCCGTGGTCCTTGGCTTCCTTGCGATTGAAGCACCATGGCACGTCGAGCTGGTGGTGCTCGGCCAACTGCACCGCCGTGGCCGCCGCCAGGGGGATGCCCTTGTACGCCGGGCCGAACAGCACGTCGAACGGGATCTTGCTGTCGACGATGGCCGCTGCGTAGCAACGCCCCAGCTGCGCCAGGGCGGAAGCTGTGTTGAACAGGCCGGCATTGAAGAAGTACGGGCTGGTACGCCCCGATTTCAGGGTGAATTCACCGAAGCGCAGAACGCCGCGATCGATGGCAAAACGAATGAAGTCGCGCTGATACGGCTGCATAAAAGGTCCCGGACACCACGGATTTAGCTAAATGTGTTGAGCTCGGGTATCATACACGCACGAGATTTTTGGGGCCATTTATGCGGATCATCAGTGTGAACGTGAATGGCATTCAGGCTGCAGCCGAGCGTGGATTGCTCAGCTGGCTGCAAGCCCAGAATGCCGACGTCATCTGTCTTCAGGATACCCGCGCCTCGGCCTTTGAACTCGACGACCCAGCTTTCCAGCTCGATGGCTATTTCCTTTACGCCTGCGACGCGGAGGTGCCCACCCAAGGTGGCGTGGCACTCTACTCGCGCATGCAGCCCAAGGCAGTCATCACCGGCCTGGGCTTCGAGACAGTTGACCGTTACGGGCGTTACCTGCAGGCAGATTTCGACAAGGTAAGTATTGCCACGCTGCTCCTGCCTTCGGGCATGAACGGCGATGAAGACTTGAACCAGAAGTTCAAGTTGATGGACGACTTCGCCAAGTACCTGGACAAACAGCGTCGCAAGCGTCGCGAATACATCTATTGCGGCTCGTTCTACGTGGCGCAGCAGAAGCTCGACATCAAGAACTGGCGCGACAGCCAGCAGTCGGTCGGCTTCCTGCCGCCAGAGCGCGCCTGGATGGACGCGATCACCGGCGAAATGGGCTACGTCGATGCGCTGCGCGAAGTCAGCCGTGAAGGCGACCAGTACAGCTGGTGGCCGGACAACGAGCAGGCCGAGATGCTCAACCTGGGTTACCGGTTCGATTACCAGATCCTCACCCCAGGCCTGCGCCGCTTCGTGCGCAATGCACGCCTGCCGCGCCAGCCACGCTTCTCCCGGCACGCGCCGCTGATCGTGGATTACGACTGGACGTTGACCATCTAATAAAGCAATGGGGCCGCTTCGCGCCCCATCGCCGGCAAGCCGGCTCCCACACCAACTGCGTAGACCTCAAGTCATGCGCCGTACCTGTGGGAGCTGGCTTGCCAGCGATGGGCCGCAAAGCGGCCCCATTTGCTATCTGTCAGTCGGCCAGTGCGGCGTTCTGCAGCTCGAAGATCTCGCCCATGCCTTTTTGCGCCAGCGCCAGCATGGCGTTGAAGTCTTCCGGCTGGAACGGCGCACCTTCAGCGGTGCCCTGCACTTCGATGAAACCACCGGCACTGGTCATGACCACGTTGAGGTCGGTCTCGGCGGCGGAGTCTTCCAGGTAGTCGAGGTCGAGCACCGCTTCACCCTGGTACATGCCCACCGATACGGCGGCGATCATGTGCTTGAGCGGGTTGCCGCCCTTCAGGCCGCCACGCTTCTTGATCACGGCCAGGGCATCGCACAGGGCGACCATGGCACCGGTGATCGAGGCGGTACGGGTACCGCCGTCGGCCTGGATTACGTCGCAGTCGACATACAGGGTGATATCGCCGAGCTTGCTCATGTCCAGCGCAGCGCGCAGGGAGCGGCCGATCAGGCGCTGGATTTCCAGGGTGCGGCCACCTTGCTTGCCACGGCTGGCTTCACGCTGGTTACGCTCGCCGGTGGAGCGCGGCAGCATGCCGTACTCGGCGGTCAGCCAACCTTGGCCCTGGCCTTTGAGGAAGCGGGGAACACCATTTTCGACGCTGACCGTGCAGATGACCTTGGTGTCACCGAACTCGACCAGTACCGACCCCTCGGCGTGCTTGGTGTAGTTGCGGGTGATGCGGATCGAGCGGAGCTGATCGGCGGCGCGACCACTTGGACGTTTCATCTGGGATACCTGTACTGGGACTTTAAATCTGCCGAGCATTATAGAGCCCGTCGCCCCGCGAAGACATGCCTATCGTCGCACCCGGCGCAGCCTGTCGCCTTTTCCGACCACGGCGGCGGGGCAGCGGTAGCATGGCCGGATTGGGCGCCCGGGCCGCACTGCGCTACAATCCTGCGCCTTGCAGCCGTAAGGCTCCCCCGCTCACCCGATTACGCGAGGTACTCCCCATGGTGCACAGCATGACCGCCTTTGCCCGCGCCGAACGCGCCGGCAGCCAGGGCACCCTGGTCTGGGAGCTGCGCTCGGTCAACCATCGCTATCTCGAACCCCACCTGCGCCTGCCCGAGGCCCTGCGCGACCTCGAAGGCGCAGTGCGTGAAGGCCTGCGCCAAGGGCTGTCGCGGGGCAAGGTCGAATGCACCCTGCGCCTGAACGAAGACAGCACCGGCAAGCCGCTGCAGGTTGACCGTGAACGCGCCGCGCAACTGGTCGCCGCCGCCGAGACCGTCGCCAGCCTGATCAAACAACCGGCGCCGCTCAACCCGCTGGAAGTCCTGGCCTGGCCAGGCGTGCTGGTGGCCGACGCCAGCGACCCCCAGGCCCTCAACGCCGAAGCCATCGCCCTGTTCGACGAAGCGCTGGCCGAACTCAAGGCCGGACGCCTGCGTGAAGGTGCCGAGCTGGCCCGGCTGATCAACGAGCGCCTGGACAGCATGGCCAGCGAAGTGGCCACCCTGCGCACCCAGGTGCCACAGATGCTGGCCGTGCAGCGGCAGAAGATCCTCGACCGTTTCGGCGACATGCAGGCCGAGCTCGACCCGCAGCGCCTGGAGCAGGAGATGGTGCTGCTGGCACAGAAGAGCGACGTTGCCGAAGAGCTCGACCGCCTCAGCACCCACGTCACCGAAGTGCGCCGGGTGCTCAAGTCCGGCGGTGCCGCCGGCCGGCGCCTGGACTTCCTGATGCAGGAGCTCAACCGCGAAGCCAACACCCTGGGCTCCAAGGCCTTTGACCCACGCAGCACGCAGGCGGCGGTCAACCTGAAGGTGTTGATCGAACAGATGCGTGAACAAGTACAGAACATCGAGTAAGGCCACCCCCGACCATGAACCACAGCAGCGGCACCCTCTACATCGTTTCGGCACCGTCCGGCGCCGGCAAGACCAGCCTGGTCACCGAGCTGATCAAGCAGGACCCACACGTTCGCGTGTCGGTCTCGCACACCACCCGCGCCATGCGCCCGGGTGAGGCGCACGGGGTGAATTACCACTTCGTCGTCCACGAGGAATTCAAGGCACTGATCGCCCAAGGCGACTTCCTTGAGCACGCCGAGGTGTTCGGCAACTTCTACGGCACGTCGCGCAGCGCCCTGCAGGAAACCCTCGACCAGGGCTTCGACCTGATCCTCGAGATCGACTGGCAAGGTGCCCAGCAGGTACGCAAGCTGATGCCCGAGGCGCGCTCGATCTTCATCCTGCCGCCCAGCCAGCAGGCCCTGCGCCAGCGCCTGGACGGCCGTGGTCAGGACAGCGAAGAGATCATTGCCGGGCGCATGAAGGAAGCGGTCAGCGAGATGGAGCACTACGACGAATACGAGTACGTCATCATCAATGACGACTTCGACGTGGCGCTGGATGATCTGAAAGCAGTGTTCCGCTCGAACCGGCTGCTGCTCAAGAAACAGCAACAGCGCCATGAGGCGCTGCTGAAACAGCTGGTCGGCTGAAGATAGCCGGGGCCTCTGCGAGGCCCTATCGCTGGCAAGCCAGCTCCCACAGGGTTAATGCTGCTTTTGTGGGAGCCGGCTTGCCGGCGATGGGCTGCAAAGCAGCCCTGTCCTTATTCCTGCAACTGAATGGTCGCCTGCTGACGCAGGGTAGCCCCCAGGAAGTACGCCGGCGCCCGCAACCGCGAGAGCAACATCAGCACGATGCCCAGCGCCGAGATGATCGCTGCGATCACGAACACCAGGCCCAACCCGCCGACATGCGAGCCGCTGCCGAAGTCCGGCGAAGCGCTGTCGATCGCGGTGCGCGCGAAAATCACCGACAGGATCACCCCACCCAACAGCGGGCACACGCCGCGCATGAAGAAGTGGCGCACACTGGTGAACAGACTGTGGCGGAAGTACCACACGCAGGCGAACGCGGTCAGCGAGTAGTAGAAGCAGATCATCATGCCCAGGGCGGTGATGGTGTCAGCCAGCACGTTCTCGCTCAGGGTACGCATGGTCACGTAGAACAAGCCCGCGGCGACGCCAGCGCAAATGGTGGCATAACGCGGGGTCTGCGAACGCGGGCAGACGCTGGCGAAGCGCTGCGGCACGGCACCGTAGTAACCCATGGCAAGCAGGGTGCGCGCAGGCGACACGAAGGTCGACTGCAGCGATGCGGCAGTACTGGCCAGCACGGCGATGGACATCAGGATTGCCAGCGGGCCCATCACCGGGCCGGCCAGGTGGGCAAACACGTTCTCCTGGATACGCGGGTTACCCAGGCCCAGGCCAGTGTCGCTGATCCCGGCGAACTGCAGGGTGGCGATGGCGGTGAGCAAGTACAGCATCAGGATCAGCAATACGGTCCAGGTGGCCGCCTTGCCCGGCACCTCGTCACTGCCGACGGACTCTTCGCTGACGGTCAGGCACACGTCCCAGCCCCAGAAAATGAAGATCGACAACGACAGGCCGGCGGCGAACGCCGAGAACGACTCGACACCGAACGGGTTGAACCAGGCCAGGTCGAAGGCCAGCGGCGGCGGTGCCGTGGACTCGCTGAACGCGGCGAAGGCAAAGCCGATCAGCACCATCAGTTGCAGGGCCACCAGGCCATACTGCACCGTCATGGTCGTCGCCATGCCGCGACAACAGATCCACACCGCCAGGGCGATGAACACGCAACAGGTGGTGACGTTGATCAGCAGGTTGTCTGCCAGTGCCGCCAGCTCCTGGGTGCCGGTGATCTGGGCCAGGAACAGGTAGAAGAAGTCGACGGCCACGCCCGCCAGGTTGGACAGCACGATGGTGGTGGCGACCACCAGCCCCCAGCCGCCGATCCAGCCGATCATCGGGCCGAAAGCCCGCGCCGACCAGGTGAAGGAGGTGCCGCTGTCCGGCTCCGCCGAGTTCAGCTCGCGGTAGCCCAGGGCCACCAGCAGCATCGGCAGGAAGCCGACGATGAACACCGCCGGCAGGTGGGCGCCGACTTCGCGCACGGTCGGGCCGAGGGCGCCGGTCAGGGTGTAGACCGGGGCAATGGTGGAGATGCCCAGCACCACGCTGGCCAAAAGGCCCAGGCGGCCCTTGGCCAGGCCTTTGCTGGCGCCTTGGGTGTTGTTGCCCGAGTCGGCTGCCACATCAGGTGGGCGGCCGGCTTCTGTGTAATTGCTCATGAGTATTTGCCGTAACTATTGGAATTGTTCTCACAGGCCCGCCGTAGAGGGCCCGCTTTCACTCATTGAAAGCTTGCGGTGGGGGCACGGTCATCCTCGACCTTCGGCTAACGCCCGAATGTTTTCGAGCGCACACCCTCCCTTGCAGCGTGGGCAATGCAGGCCTCGCGGAACGCCTCGAACAGGCGCAGCGAAACCGGGTTTTCGGCGTAACGCCATTCCGGGTGCCACTGCACACCGAGCACCAGGCCCGGCGCGTCCGGCATCGACACCGCTTCGATCAGGCCATCCGGGGCCCGTGCCTCGACACGCAGGCCTGGGGCCAGACGGTCGATGCCCTGGCTGTGCAGCGAGTTGACCTCGAACTGCGCCGCCAGGCCCAGGCGCTCGAACAACCCGCCCGGTGCAACAGCGACGGGGTGACGAGGGCCGTATTGCACCTCCAGGGGTGCGTCCTCAGGTTCACGGTGGTCCAGGTAGCCGGGCAGTTCCTGCACCCGCTGGTGCAAGGTGCCGCCAAGGGCCACGTTCAATTCCTGGAAACCACGACAAATGCAGAACACCGGCACCCCGGCGGCAATCGCCGCCTGCAGCAACGGCAAGGTCAGGCGGTCACGCGCAAGGTCGTGGCGGGTGCCTGCCGCGCTGGGCGCGCCATTGTAATGATGCGGCTCGATATTGGAAGGCGAGCCGGTAAACAGAATGCCGTCGAGTTGCGCCAGCAGCGCCTGCGTGTCGCTGCCGCCATCACGGGCCGGCAGGATCAGCGGCATGCCGGCAAAGCCTGCGGCCTCGACATACTTGTCGCCCACCGTGTGCGACGAGTTCTTCCCCACCTGCTGACGGCAGGCGCTGACACCGATCAAGGGGACCGCAATTGCGCTCATGGGCTTACACCGTGTGCAGGTACCAGTTGTACTCGAGGTCGGAGATCGACACTTCGAACTCGGCCAGCTCGCTCTCTTTGCAGGCCACGAAGATATCGATGTAGTCCGGGCTGATGTATTGGTTGAGCACTTCACTGTCGTCCAGCGCGCGCAGGGCATCGCGCAGGTTGTTCGGCAGGCTTTGCTCCAGTTGCTCGTAGGAGTTGCCCTCGATCGGCGCGCCCGGCTCGACCTTGTTGGTCAGGCCATGGTGGATACCGGACAGGATCGCGGCGAGCATCAGGTACGGGTTGGCATCGGCGCCGGCCACGCGGTGCTCGATACGCACGTTGTCGCGGTTGTCGTTCGGCACGCGCACCGCCACCGTGCGGTTGTCCACACCCCAGCTCGGCGCATTGGGCACGTAGAACTGGGCGCCGAAGCGGCGGTACGAGTTGATGTTCGGGCAGAGGAATGCCATCGACGCCGGCATGGTCTCCAGCACACCGCCGACGGCGTGGCGCAGGGTGTCGCTTTCGAGCGGGTCGTCACTGGCGAAGATGTTCTTGCCGGTCTTCTTGTCGAGCAGCGAGATGTGCACGTGCAGGCCGTTGCCCGCCTGGCCCGGGTAGGGCTTGGCCATGAAGGTGGTGTCCATTTCATGGTCGTAGGCGACGTTCTTGATCAGGCGCTTGAGCAGGATCGCGTAGTCGCAGGCCTTCAGCGGGTCGGCGACGTGGTGCAGGTTGACTTCGAACTGCGCCGGGGCGCTTTCCTTGACGATCGCGTCAGCGGGCAGGCCCTGCTCCTTGGCGGCTTCGAGCATGTCCTGCAGGCAGTCGGCGTACTCGTCGAGGTCGTCGATCAGGTACACCTGGGTCGATTGCGGGCGCTTGCCGGAGATTGGCGAACGCGGCGGCTGCGGGCGACCGTTGAGGTTGTCCTGGTCGATCAGGTAGAACTCCAGCTCGAACGCGGCGCAGATATCCAGGCCCAGGTCGTCGAACTTGCTCACCACCTGGCGCAGCACTTCCCGCGGGTCGGCGAAGAATGGCGCACCGTCCAGCTCATGCATGGTCATCAGCAGCTGGGCGGTGGGGCGCTTCTGCCACGGCTCGTCGCACAGCGTGCCGGCGATCGGGTAGCAGATGCGGTCGGCGTCGCCGATGTCCAGGCCGAGGCCGGTGCTTTCGACGGTCGAACCGTTGATGTCGAGGGCGAACAACGAGGCCGGCAGGTTGATGCCTTTCTCGTACACCTTGTGCAGGCTGGCGCGCTCGATGCGCTTGCCGCGCACCACGCCGTTCATGTCGGAGATCAGCAGATCGACGTACTGGGTGTCCGGATGGGCTTCCAGGAATTCATTCATCTCGCGGGAAGAACTGGCGCACGGGGAGACCGACGTCATGGCTGTACATCCTTTGATTCGGAGCGGCGATGTGGGGATACGGCTGACGCCTGCTAAGGCGACGATGGAATTACTGTTGTTCTTTTCACTGGCCCATCGTTGGGGGCTGGTTGCCGACCGAGTGCATTGATTCCTGCCGGCCATTTCACTATAAAATGGCTCCAGCGCAACTAGACATTGGCAATTCGGCAAGCAGAGCGTGCACCAATGCAATATCAGATCAACCATGCGGACCTGTCACTGGTCCTGGCCCTGGAACGCGGCCGCTCCCTGGCAAAGGCTGCCGAACTGCTGAAGGTCGATGTTTCGACGGTGTTCCGCTCGATCCGCCGACTGGAATCGGCGTTGGGCACCGCGTTGTTCGTCAAGAGCCGCAAGGGCTACCTGCCCACCGACACCGCCCAGGCCCTGGCCGAGCAGGCCGAGCGCGCCGAACAGGCGCTGGATGCCGCGCGCATCGCCCTGACCAGCGGCGAACAGGTGGTCAGCGGTACGGTGCGCCTGACCTGCACCGAGGCGGTACTGCACAGCTTGCTGCTGCCGGCACTGGCCGAGTTCATGCCCAACTACCCGGCGCTTTCGCTGGAAATGGGCACCTCCAACACCTTCGCCAACCTCAGCCGACGCGACGCCGACATTGCCCTGCGCCTGACCAACACACCGCCGGAGCACCTGGTCGGTCGCTGCCTGGGCTCGACCAGCTACGTGATCTGCGGCCGCCCCGAACTGCGCGAGCGCCTCGACAGCTCGCCCACCAGCGTGCCATGGATCGCCCCGGACGACTCCATGCAGGACCACGCCACCGTGGTCTGGCGCAACCAGCAGTACCCGGGGCTGAGCCCGCGCTACCAGTGCAGCGGCATGTCGACCATTGCCCAGCTGGTGAGCACCGGCCTGGGCGTGGCGGCACTGCCCGACTATATGGTCCATGCCCTGCCCGGCGTCGATGCACTGAGCGGCCCGCTGCCCGGCTGCGATACCCAGCTGTGGCTGCTGACCCGCCCGGATTGCCGCGCGTTGCGCTCGGTGCAGACCCTGTTCGAGGAGCTGACCCCACGGCTGCGCGACGCGATGCTGTGAGGCTGTTGTGTTTGCGGGCTGGCTGACGTTATTGTCAGCCTCAGGCTTGGCGCCTGTCTGTTCCGGCGCTTTTGCGGGGCAAGCCCGCTCCCGCGGGGTGCTTGCGATGGGGCATCAGAGAAAACAGTCCTTCCCTATTGGCTGGTGATTTTTTAAACTATCGAGTCCGCCTGCCCATTCATGGGCGCACGCCTACCGCATTTGCTACTGAGGAAGACCATGGCCCGCGTAACTGTTGAAGACTGCCTGGAACACGTGGATAACCGCTTCGAGCTGGTCATGCTCTCGACCAAGCGCGCCCGCCAGCTGGCTACCGGCGGCAAAGAGCCACGCGTAGCGTGGGAAAACGACAAGCCAACCGTCGTCGCCCTGCGTGAAATCGCCGAAGGCATCGTCACCAACGAATTCATCGCCGCCGAAGAAATCGTCACCGAGGATCCGGTATTCGCCGCGTTCGAGGACGAGAACAACGAGGCCGTCTGATTGATGCCCAGTCGACACCGTGCGGCGCAAGGCCCTCTTCTTTCGCAAGAGGTGAAACCATGCCGGGTATAGAAGCCCTCGCCGAACGGCTGTCGACTTATCTAGGCCCCGAACAGGTCAACCTGGTTCGCCGGGCCTACTTCTACGCCGAACAAGCCCACGACGGCCAGCGCCGCCGCAGCGGCGAACCCTATGTGACGCACCCGCTGGCGGTCGCCAGCATCCTCGCCGACATGCACATGGACCATCAGAGCCTGATGGCGGCCATGCTGCACGACGTGATCGAAGACACCGGCATCGCCAAGGAAGCCTTGAGCCAGCAGTTCGGCGAAACCGTCGCCGAGCTGGTCGACGGGGTCAGCAAGCTGACCCAGATGAACTTCGAGACCAAGGCCGAAGCGCAAGCGGAAAACTTCCAGAAAATGGCCATGGCCATGGCCCGCGACATCCGCGTGATCCTGGTCAAGCTGGCCGACCGCCTGCACAACATGCGCACGCTGGAAGTGCTGTCCGGCGAAAAACGCCGGCGCATCGCCAAGGAAACCCTCGAGATCTACGCCCCCATCGCCAACCGCCTGGGCATGCACACCGTGCGCGTGGAGTTCGAGGACCTGGGCTTCAAGGCCATGCACCCGATGCGCTCCTCGCTGATCCACCGCGCGGTGAAAAGCGCCCGCGGCAACCGCAAGGAGATCGTCGCCAAGATCGAAACCTCGCTGGCCAACTGCCTGGCAGCCGACGGTATCGAGGGCGAGGTCAGCGGACGGCAGAAACACCTCTACGGCATCTACAAGAAGATGCGTGGCAAGCGCCGCGCCTTCACCGAAATCATGGACGTGTACGCCTTCCGCATCGTCGTCGACAAGGTCGACACCTGCTACCGCGTGCTGGGCGCCGTGCACAACCTGTACAAGCCGCTGCCGGGGCGCTTCAAGGATTACATCGCGATCCCCAAGGCCAACGGCTACCAGTCGCTGCACACTACCCTGTTCGGCATGCACGGCGTGCCCATCGAAATCCAGATCCGCACCCGCGAAATGGAAGAGATGGCCAACAATGGCATCGCCGCGCACTGGCTGTACAAGTCCAACGAGGAAGAGCAGCCCAAGGGCAGCCACGCCCGCGCCCGCCAGTGGGTCAAGGGCATCCTCGAACTGCAGCAGCGCGCCGGCAACTCGCTGGAATTCATCGAGAGCGTGAAGATCGACCTGTTCCCGGACGAGGTCTACGTCTTCACCCCCAAAGGCCGGATCATGGAGCTGCCCAAAGGCTCCACCGCCGTCGACTTCGCCTACGCGGTGCACACCGACGTCGGCAACAGTTGCATCGCCTGCCGTATCAACCGCCGCCTGGCGCCGCTGTCCGAACCGCTGCAAAGCGGCTCGACCGTGGAGATCGTCAGCGCCCCGGGCGCCCGCCCGAACCCGGCCTGGCTCAACTTCGTGGTGACCGGCAAGGCCCGCACGCACATCCGTCATGCCCTCAAGCAGCAGCGCCGCTCCGAGTCCATCAGCCTCGGCGAACGCCTGCTGAACAAGGTGCTGACCGGCTTCGACAGCAGCCTGGAGAAGATCCCCCAGGAGCGCATCCAGGCGATTCTCGCCGAGTACCGCCTGGAACTGATCGAAGACCTGCTCGAAGACATCGGCCTGGGCAACCGCATGGCCTATGTGGTCGCCCGCCGCCTGCTGTCTGCCGACGGCGAAGAGCTGCCGGCACCAGAAGGCCCACTGACGATCCGCGGCACCGAGGGCCTGGTTCTTAGCTACGCCAAGTGCTGCACGCCGATCCCGGGCGACCCGATCGTCGGCCACCTGTCGGCGGGCAAGGGCATGGTCGTGCACCTGGAAGACTGCCGCAACATCAGTGAAATCCGCCATAACCCAGAGAAGTGCCTGCAGCTCTCCTGGGCCAAGGATGTCGCTGGCGAGTTCAATGTCGAGCTGCGCGTCGAGCTGGAACACCAGCGCGGCCTGATCGCCCTCTTGGCCAGCAGCGTCAACGCCGCCGACGGCAACATCGAAAAAATCAGCATGGACGAACGCGACGGCCGTATCAGCGTGGTCCAACTGGTGGTCAGCGTGCGCGACCGCGTGCACCTGGCCCGCGTGATCAAGAAGCTGCGCACCTTGACCGGGGTGGTCCGCATCACCCGGACGCGTGCGTAGTCCGCCAACCGCAAGGAGTCATCATGAGCAAGACTGTCATCACCAGCGACAAGGCCCCTGCCGCCATCGGTACTTACTCTCAGGCGATCAAGGCCGGCAACACTGTGTACATGTCGGGCCAGATCCCGCTCGATCCGAAAACCATGGAACTGGTTGAAGGCTTCGAAGCCCAGACCGTCCAGGTGTTCGAAAACCTGAAGTCGGTCGCCGAGGCCGCTGGTGGTTCGTTCAAGGACATCGTCAAGCTGAACATCTTCCTCACCGACCTGAGCCACTTCGCCAAGGTCAACGAGGTGATGGGCCGTTACTTCGAACAGCCCTACCCTGCCCGCGCCGCCATCGGCGTGGCTGCGCTGCCAAAAGGCGCCCAGGTTGAAATGGACGCCATTCTGGTCCTCGAGTAATGCCCTCAGGTGACGGGCACCGCGCCCGTCACCGCCCCTCCTGCCCCAAGGTTCTCCCCATGCGCCACGCATTGCCTCTGGCATTGGCAGCCCTGCTTCTGGGCGGCTGCGCCAGCCACAAACCCGAAGATTTCAACGGCACCTGGATCAACCAGGACGCCATCGACGCAGTCGTCAAAAGCGGCCGAGTGAGCGAACCGCTGAACAAGAATGGCATCGAGCTCGAATGGAAGCTGGATGTCGCCAGCCAGAAAGCCAGCTTCAGCAATGGTTTCGAAGCGGTCGACGGCCGACTCAGCGCCAACAAGAACAACTGGCAGGTCAGCTTTGACGGTGGCCAGACCGAACAGCTGGAGCTCGATGGCGACGAGCTTCGGGTCGTCAACCCGGCAGGCGCAGAACAGCGCTTCGTACGCAGCGAAGCGGCAAGCATTACCCCGCTGGGTGGCAGCTTCGAGAAGGCGCTGTACAAAGCCTTCCTCGGCGGTGACTGGAAGATCGTCGAGGGCCAGGGCCAAGGCACTACCGTGCGTTTCAGTGACACCGGCAACGTCACCGGGTTGCCTGGGGTTGACCGCTTCGCCATATGCCTGGCGGGCGATTGCGCGACCATGGGCGGCGGCAACGACAGCATGTGGCTGGAGCGCAACCAGCGCGGTGCGCCGTGGATCTTCAAGCGCGATGGCGACACCCTGGAGATCTTCCGGGCGGTGAACCGCGCCCAGCCGGACGAGATGCCCGAGCTGGCTGCCGGCGCCCGACAGTGGGTGCTGGAGAAGGACTGAAACGCCTGCCCGCCCTGTAGGAGCGGCCTTGTGTCGCGAAAGGGCTGCAGAGCAGCCCCGGCGATTTATGCATCACGACTGAAACCCTGGGGCCGCCTTGCGGCCCTTTCGCGACACAAGGCCGCTCCTACACAGAGGCCGCGCCAATGCTGATATCTCAGCTATTCCCCGCAAGAATCGCCGCGTACCCTTCCTTGTAACTCGGATACTGCGGCACCCACCCCAACGCCTTGGCCCGTGCGTTGCTGCAACGCTTGCTGCCGGTACGCCGCACCCGCTGGTCATCCGACCACTCGGTGACGCCCATGTACCCCCGCAGCCAGGCCACCACATCGGCCAAAGGCGCCGGGTCGTCGTCGACACCGATATAGCAGTCTTCCAGCACCACACCACGGGCATCAGCCTGTAACAGGTAGGCCAGCAGGCTCGCCGCATCTTCGGCATGGATCCGGTTGCCATACAGCGGTGGTTCCTCGGCAACGCGATAGCCCTGCCGCACCTGGCTCAGCAACCACTCACGCCCTGGGCCATAGATACCCGTCAGGCGCACGACACTGGCCGGGATGCCGCTGCCCAGGGCGAGCTGCTCGGCTTCAAGCATCACCTTGCCGGAATAGCCCTCGGGCTCGGTGCTGGCAGTCTCGTCGATCCACTCGCCGTCCTTCTGCGCGAAAACGCTGCTGCTGGACACGAACAGCAACCGCCGGGGCAGTTTGCCGCCGCGCTGCAGCCAGGCCAGTACATGCCGCAAGCCCTCGACGTAGGCCGCCTGATAGCCGGCTTCGTCATGCTGGCTGGCCGCCACGCAGTACACCAGGTAGTCCGGATTGCGCTCGGGCCAGTCAGCCGGCATCCGCTGGTCGGACAGGTCGGCGGCGATGGGTTCGACCCCTTTGGGCAACTGCTGTACCGAGCGCCGCAAGCCGCTGACCTGCCAGCCGAGGGCCAGCAGTTGGCGGGCCAGACGACTGCCGACATCACCACAACCTACGATCAAAGCAGATACGTCTGACATGCCAAAACTCCTATTCCTAAAGGAGCAGGCTATAGCGTTCTGGCGATAAACGGCTATACCAAGGTCAAAAAAAGCAATCACATTACTTTTGTTAACAAGAATTAATTGCAATAATGGCCGCCTTGTCTGTTCTCGGCCTGTTTCGAGGCCCTGGAGAACTCAATCTTTTCCTCTTCATCAGGTCCGGCCAGCATGACACGCACTCAACCTTCCGCTTCGCCAACCACGTCGCGCGCCTGGCGCGCCATTGCCGCGCTGATGTTCAGCCTGGTGCTGGCACCCGTGGCAATGGCCGATGAGCCAACCGCCACTGCCGCCACCCCGGCCGCCGCCACCGCTCCGGCTGCGCCGGCCGCTGATGGCCAGGCACCGGTAGGCGCAACCGCGCCGGTTGACGCCCAGGCTCCGGTCGAAGAGAACGTGCAGCCGCTGGTCGAAGACACCTCGTTGGGCATGGCCCACGACCTGTCCCCATGGGGCATGTACAAGAACGCCGACGTGGTGGTGAAGGCCGTCATGATCGGCCTGGCCATCGCCTCGATCATCACCTGGACCATCTGGATCGCCAAAGGCTTCGAGCTGATGGGCGCCAAGCGTCGCCTGCGTGGTGAAATCGCGGCCCTGAAACGCTCGGTGAGCCTCAAGGAAGCCAGCGAAGTCTCCAACAAGGAAGGCACCCTGGCCCACACCCTGGTGCACGACGCCCTCGAAGAGATGCGCCTGTCGGCCAACGCCCGCGAAAAAGAAGGCATCAAGGAGCGTGTCAGCTTCCGCCTCGAGCGCCTGGTGGCCGCCAGCGGTCGCACCATGAGCAGCGGCACCGGCGTGCTGGCCACCATCGGTTCCACCGCGCCGTTCGTCGGCCTGTTCGGTACCGTGTGGGGCATCATGAACAGCTTCATCGGCATCGCCAAGACCCAGACCACCAACCTTGCCGTGGTTGCCCCGGGTATCGCCGAAGCCCTGCTGGCCACGGCCCTGGGCCTGGTTGCAGCGATCCCGGCAGTGGTCATCTACAACGTCTTTGCCCGCTCTATCGCCGGCTACAAGGCGCAAGTATCCGACGCCTCCGCTCAGGTACTGCTGCTGGTCAGCCGTGACCTGGACCACCAAGGTGGCGAACGCGCCACCCCGCACATGGTGAAAGTGGGGTAAGCCATGGGCCTGCATCTGAACGAAGGTGGCGACGACCTCGCCGAGAACCACGAAATCAACGTCACGCCGTTCATCGACGTGATGCTGGTGCTGCTGATCATCTTCATGGTCGCCGCCCCCCTGGCCACGGTCGACATCAAGGTCGACCTGCCCGCCTCGACCGCCAAGCCGGCGCCAAGGCCGGAGAAGCCGGTGTTCGTCAGCGTCAAGGCCGACAAGAAGCTGTACCTCGGCGATGACCTGGTGGCCCAGCAGGACCAGCTTGGCGCGATGCTCGACGCCAAGACCAAGGGTGACAAGGAAACCACCATCTTCTTCCAGGCTGACAAAGGCGTCGATTACGGCGACCTGATGGAAGTGATGAACACCATGCGCGCCGCCGGCTACCTCAAGGTTGGCCTGGTCGGGCTCGAGACGGCAGCCAAGAAATGACGAAAACGCGCTCAAACATGGCGCGCTACGGCATCGGCCTGGCCATCGTGCTGGCCGTGCACGTGGTCGCCGTGGTGCTGACGCTCAACTGGTCGGTGCCCCAGGCCATCGAGCTGCCACCGGCAGCCATGATGGTCGAACTGGCACCGCTGCCCGAGCCCGCCCCACCGCCACCGCCGAAGGCCGCACCGAAACCGCCGACCCCGGTCGAGGAACCGCCGCTGCCGAAACTGGCAGAAGCGCCAAAACCGAAAATCGCCATCCCCAAGCCGCCCAAGCCCAAGGCCAAGCCGCAGCCGCCCCAGCCTGAGAAAAAGCTCGAGCAGCCCAAGGACGAAGCGCCGGCCAAGGACGACGTCGCGGATACCCCGCCGAGCAATTCGCCACCGCAGAAGTCGGCGGCACCGGCACCGAGCATCGCCTCGAACAGCAATGCCCTGCCGAGCTGGCAGAGCGACCTGCTGCGCCACCTGGCGAAGTACAAGAAATACCCCGAGGACGCTCGCCGTCGCGGCTTGCAGGGCATCAACCGCCTGCGTTTCGTCGTCGACGCCGAAGGCAAGGTGGTCTCGTACTCGATGGCGGGTGGATCGGGCAGCGCGGCGCTGGACCGGGCCACAATGGAAATGATCCGCCGGGCCGGCACGGTACCCAAGCCTCCGGCTGAGCTGTTGACCAATGGCACGATCGAAGTCGTTGCACCGTTCGTCTACTCGCTGGACCGACGCTGACGCTTTTGTTTCTGTCACAAAACGGCAAGTCTGATAACGTGCGTCTATCAATTGCAGCCGCTATGCTGGGGCCGCAACTTCATGGACGCACGTTATGACCCTCACCGAACTTCGCTACATCGTCACCCTCGCCCAGGAGCAGCACTTCGGCCACGCCGCCGAGCGTTGCCACGTCAGCCAGCCCACCCTGTCGGTCGGGGTGAAGAAGCTCGAGGACGAGCTCGGCGTGCTGATCTTCGAACGCAGCAAGAGCGCGGTGCGCCTCACGCCGGTCGGCGAGAGCATCGTCGCCCAGGCGCAGAAGGTCCTGGAACAGGCCCAGGGTATCCGCGAACTGGCCCAGGCCGGCAAGAATCAGCTGACTGCCCCACTCAAGGTTGGCGCCATCTATACCGTCGGCCCCTACCTGTTCCCGCACCTGATCCCGCAGCTGCACCGCGTGGCGCCGCAGATGCCGCTGTACATCGAAGAGAACTTCACCCACGTGCTGCGCGAAAAGCTGCGCAATGGCGAGCTTGACGCGGTGATCGTCGCCCTGCCGTTCAATGAAGCCGACGTGCTGACGATGCCGCTGTACGACGAGCCCTTCTGCGCGCTGATGCCGGCCGACCACCCGTGGACCGCGAAGAAGACCATCGACACCGCCATGCTCAACGACAAGAGCCTGCTGCTGCTGGGCGAAGGCCACTGCTTCCGCGACCAGGTACTGGAAGCCTGCCCCACCCTCAACAAGGGTGGCGAAGGCGCCAAGCACACCACGGTCGAGTCCAGCTCGCTGGAAACCATCCGCCACATGGTCGCCTCCGGCCTGGGCGTCTCGATTCTTCCGCTGTCGGCGGTGCACAGCCACCACTACGCGCCCGGTGTCATCGAGGTTCGCCCGCTGACTTCGCCGGCGCCGTTCCGCACCGTGGCCATCGCCTGGCGCGCCAGCTTCCCGCGGCCCAAGGCCATCGAGATTCTTGCCGACTCGGTCCGCCTCTGCTCGGTGGCCAAGGCGCCCGTGGCACAACCGGCCTGACCCCATGACCGAGCTGTCGAATGTGCCGGTCACCGCGCTCAAGGGCGTTGGTGATGCCATGGCGGAGAAACTCGCCAAGGTTGGCCTGGAGAACCTGCAGGACCTGCTGTTCCACCTGCCCCTGCGCTACCAGGACCGCACCCGCGTGGTCCCCATCGGCCAACTGCGGCCAGGGCAGGACGCAGTGATCGAAGGTGTGGTCAGCGGCGCCGACGTGACCATGGGCAAGCGCCGCAGCCTGGTCGTGCGCCTGGGCGACGGCACCGGTGTGCTGAGCCTGCGCTTCTATCACTTCAGCAATGCGCAAAAGGAAGGCCTCAAGCGCGGCACCCACGTGCGCTGCTATGGCGAGGCCCGCCCCGGCGCCTCGGGGCTGGAGATCTACCACCCCGAGTACCGCGCACTGAACGGCGACGAGCCGGCAGCGCCGGTGGAACAGACCCTGACGCCGATCTACCCGACCACCGAAGGCCTCACCCAGCAGCGCTTGCGCCTGCTGTGCCAGCAGAGCCTCGGCCAGCTCGGGCCACGCAGCCTGCCCGACTGGCTGCCCGACGAGCTGGCCCGTGACTACCAGTTGGCGCCACTGAGCGACGCCATCCGCTACCTGCACAACCCACCGGCTGACGCCGATGTCGATGAACTCGCCGAAGGCCAACACTGGGCCCAGCACCGCCTGGCCTTCGAAGAGTTGCTGACCCACCAGCTGTCCCAGCAGCGCCTGCGTGAAAGCCTGCGCAGCCTGCGCGCGCCGGTGCTGCCCAAGGCCACTCGCCTGCCCGCGCAGTACCTGGCCAACCTGGGTTTCAACCCCACGGGCGCCCAGCAACGGGTCGGCAACGAAATCGCCTACGACCTCAGCCAGCCCGAACCGATGATGCGCCTGGTGCAGGGCGACGTCGGCGCCGGCAAGACCGTGGTTGCCGCCCTCGCCGCGCTGCAGGCGCTGGAGGCCGGCTATCAGGTCGCGCTGATGGCGCCGACCGAGATCCTCGCCGAACAGCACTTCATCACTTTCAAGCGCTGGCTCGAACCGCTGGGCATCGAAGTCGCCTGGCTGGCCGGCAAGCTCAAGGGCAAGGCCCGCGCCAGCGCCCTGGAGCAGATCGCCGGCGGAGCGCCAATGGTGGTCGGCACCCATGCGCTGTTCCAGGAAGAAGTGCGCTTCAAGCACCTGGCCCTGGCGATCATCGACGAACAGCATCGCTTCGGCGTGCAGCAACGCCTGGCCCTGCGCAAGAAGGGCGTCAACGGCGAGCTGTGCCCACACCAGCTGATCATGACCGCCACCCCGATCCCGCGCACCCTGGCCATGAGTGCCTACGCCGACCTGGACACCTCGATCCTCGACGAGCTACCGCCCGGGCGCACGCCGGTCAATACCGTGCTGGTGGCCGACAGCCGCCGCTTCGAAGTGGTCGAGCGGGTCCGCGCCGCGTGCGCCGAGGGGCGCCAGGCCTATTGGGTATGCACGCTGATCGAAGAGTCCGAAGAACTGACCTGCCAGGCGGCCGAAAGCACCTTTGAAGACCTCGGCAGCGCCTTGGGCGAATTGCGCGTGGGCCTGATCCACGGGCGCATGAAGCCCGCGGAGAAGGCTGCGGTGATGGCTGAATTCAAGGCTGGCAACCTGCAGTTGCTGGTGGCCACCACGGTCATCGAGGTCGGCGTGGACGTACCCAACGCCAGCCTGATGATCATCGAGAACCCCGAGCGCCTGGGCCTGGCCCAACTGCACCAGTTGCGCGGCCGGGTTGGCCGGGGCAGCGCCGTGAGCCACTGCGTGCTGCTGTATCACCCACCGCTGTCGCAGATCGGCCGCGAGCGCCTGGGCATCATGCGCGAAACCAACGACGGCTTCATCATCGCCGAAAAGGACCTGGAACTGCGCGGCCCCGGCGAGATGCTCGGAACCCGCCAGACCGGCCTGCTACAGTTCAAGGTCGCCGACCTGATGCGCGACGCCGACCTGCTGCCGGCCGTGCGCGATGCCGCCCAGGCCTTGCTGGCGCGCTGGCCCCACCACGTCAGCCCGCTGCTCGACCGCTGGCTGCGCCACGGCCAACAATATGGCCAAGTGTGACGGCCGTCCCAATACAGAACCAGCTTGCCGATCAGGCTGGTTATACTTCGCCTTCAAAGGAATTAGTGGATACAGGCCATGACTGAAGTTGCTCTGGATATCGCAACCCCACACGCACCGTCTGTCATCCGGCTGTTGCTCGAAAAACTCGGCGTACCCTATGTCGAGGTGCCAGAAAGCCCGAAGCAGTCGCCCGCATCGAAGGTTCAGGCCATCCTGCTCGATGACGAAGTCGGCGCCCTGCTGGTGCTGTACCCGCAGAGCAAGCTGCTGGACCTCAACCGCCTCGAGGAGCTGACAGGCCGCAAGCTCAAGGCCGTGCCGTTGCCGCGCCTCAAGCAGATGCTCGACAAGCACCATCTCAAGACCCTGCCGGCCATCCCGGCACTCACCAGCTCGCCTTGCCTGTATGAAGGCAAGCTGCTCGAGCAAGAGCACCTGCTGATCCAGTCGGGCGAGTCGGGCATCTTGCTGTCGATCAAGCACGACGACTTCAAGCGCATGTTGCACAAGTCCAGTGCCGGCAGCTTTGGCCAGCCGGTCCGCGAGATTCGCCCCAACCTCGACCGCCCGAATGACGACTCCAAGGAGATCACCCAGGCCGTCCAGGCCTTCACCGCTCGACGTATCCAGAAGCGCCTGGAAGAAACCATCGAGATCCCGCCACTGGCCGATACTGCGCAAAAAATCATCAAGCTGCGGGTCGACCCCAATGCCAGCACCGATGACGTCACTGGCGTGGTGGAAACCGACCCCGCCCTGGCCGCCCAGGTGGTCAGCTGGGCGGCATCGCCCTACTACGCCTCGCCGGGCAAGATCCGCTCGGTGGAAGACGCGATCGTGCGGGTGCTGGGCTTCGACCTGGTGATCAACCTGGCCCTCGGCCTGGCCCTGGGCAAGACCCTGAGCCTGCCCAAGGACCATCCGCAACAGGCCACCCCCTACTGGCAGCAGTCGATTTATACCGCTGCGGTCATCGAGGGCCTGACCCGTGCCATGCCACGCCCGGAGCGCCCGGAAGCCGGCCTGACCTACCTCGCCGGCCTGCTGCACAATTTCGGTTATCTGCTGCTGGCCCACGTGTTCCCGCCGCACTTCTCGCTGATCTGCCGCCATCTGGAGGTCAATCCGCATCTGTGCCACAGCTATGTGGAGCAGCACCTGCTGGGGATCAGTCGCGAGCAGATCGGCGCCTGGCTGATGAAGCTGTGGGACATGCCCGAAGAGCTGTCCACCGCCCTGCGCTTCCAGCACGACCCATCGTACGAAGGCGAGCACTCGGCCTTCCCCAACCTGGTCTGCCTGTCGGTGCGCCTGCTGCGTTCGCGGGGTATCGGTTCGGGCCCGCAGGACGAAATCCCGGATGCCCTGCTCGATCGCCTGGGGCTGACCCGGGACAAGGCCGAGGAAGTGGTGAACAAGGTGCTGGAGGCAGAAGCCTTGCTGCGTGAGCTGGCATCGCAGTTTCACGCGCCGCACTGATTGAGCCGGGCGCCTGTCCTGTGGGAGCGGGTTTACCCGCGAATGCGGTGGTTAATCCACAAGCGTATTCGCGGGTAAGCCCGCTCCCACAGGTGCATTGTTCTGTGTTGTATATCAGCCCTTCTTCTTCGGCTTCAGGTATTTCATCAAGCCCTGGAACCAGATCACCAGCGCCGGGTTGCCCTTGATCTGGATGCTCTTGTCTTGAATGCCCTGCATGAACGCCAGCTGCTTGTTACCCGCCTGCAGGGTGGCGAAGCCGTAGCCGGCATCCTTGAAGGCAATGGCGAACGCCGGTTGCGGGTGCAGGCCGCCCTTGCTGCTGATGCGTTGATCCTTGACCACGAAATGGCGGGCCACCTTGCCGTCCAGCGTCTGCATCTGGAACACCAGGTCCTTGTCCTGCAGCTGCTGCTGGAACGCCGGGTTGTTGCGGCTGGCCTTGGCCATCAGCAGACCCATGGCCCAGAGAAGAAAGCGAAACTTCATCAACGCGCCTCGATTGAAAAATGACTGAGTCGCGCAGTTTATCCGCTTCCTGGGCAGTTTATGCAAGTTCGCTGCATTTTCACCGCAGAAACACAACGGGCGCCTCAAGGGCGCCCGTTCGAATGACCGTTGTCGTTGCCGATCACTTCTTCTTGGCAGGCTTGGCCGGTACGTTGACGCTGTCGCGCAGGTTCTTGCCTGGCTTGAAGGCGACGGTGTTGCTGGCCTTGATCTTGACCGGCTCGCCGGTTTGCGGGTTCTTGCCGGTGCGGGCGCCACGGTGACGTTTCTCGAAGGTGCCGAAACCGACCAGGGTGACGGTGTCCTTGTCGAGTGCGCCGGTGATGCTGTCGAGAATCGCGTTCAAGACCTGGTTGGCCTTTTCCTTGGTCAGATCGGCCTTGTCGGCGATGACGGCGGCGAGTTCTGGTTTACGCATAGTGAAGCCTCTTTGACGGAATTTCTTGTTGTTATGCCGTGCTGCCAAGGGCGGCAGCGTTCAAGGCACCGCAGGCTCTAGGCTGCGGTAGACGCCAGTGAGAATGGCACGCCGTCCGGGGCCGCGCCAGTACCTGGGCGGCCATTGTCGCGGCAAGAACAGGAGAAATCCGACAGAACGCCCGTCATTTACGCCATCAGCGGCGGTAACTGGCGATTCAGCGCCAGTTTCTCCATGACGGCCGCGCCCGTGAGGGCGTAGCCCAGCAACTGGCCGTCAGCCCCGTGGCACAGCACTTTGAGGTCGGCGCCGCTGCCTTCCACCTGCCAGCTACCTTCCAGGCCGGCGGGTGGCGGTGACACCACCAACGGGCAGGCCGGGGTCTTCACGGTGACGGGCATCGGCCCATAGGCGACCTCCGTGGGGTTGCCGGCCAAGGTCTGGGCCAGGGCACGGGCGCAGGCCATCAGGGGCATGACGTACAGCAGGTTGATGCCATCGACTTCGGCGCAATCGCCCAAGGCAAAGATATTGGCGTGGGAGGTGCGCAGCTGGCGATCGACCACCACGCCACGGTTCACCTGCAAACCGGCGGCGGCCGCCAGGTCGGTGCGTGGGCGCAGGCCAATGGCTGAAACCACCAGGTCGCAGGGGATCACGCTGCCGTCGGACAGGTGCGCTTCGAGGGCCGCGCCTGCCCGCTGCAGACGGGTCAGCACCGGCCCCAGGTGGAAGCGCACGCCCAGGCCCTCGAGGCCCGCCTGCACGGCGCTGGCAGCAGCGGGGTGCAGCAGGGTCGGCATCACCTGCTCGCAGGGTGCCACCACGTTGCACTGGTAGCCACCCAGGGTCATGTCGTTGGCGAACTCGCAGCCGATCAGGCCGGCACCGAGGATCAGTACCCGTTGCTTGCCGGCAGCGGCGGCACGGAAGCGCGCGTAGTCCTCGAGGTCGTTGATCGGGAACACCTGGTCGCCGGCATCGCCTTCAACCGGCACCTGCACGGTCTGCGCGCCCCAGGCCAGGATCAGGTCGCGGTACTCGACCGCTTCTTCACCGATCCACAGGCGTTTGTGCCCTGGGTCGATACCGCTGATCCGGGTATGGGTGCGAACTTCGGCCTTGAGCTGCTCGGCCATGGCGCCGGGCTCGGCCATGCACAGGCCATCGGCGTCCTTGCCCTTGGCGAAACCGGTGGAGAGCATCGGCTTGGAGTAGGAGCGGCCGTCGTCGGCGGTAATCAGCAGCAGCGGCGTTTCGCTGTCGAGCTTGCGAAACTCGCGGGCCAGGTTGTAGCCGGCAAGGCCGGTGCCGATGATCACCACGGGGGACGTCATGCAGGTGCTTCCTCTTCCAGTAGGGTTGCGATCAGCCGATGGCGATCATTTCGAAATCGCTCTTGCCCACGCCGCAGTCGGGGCACAGCCAGTCTTGCGGCACGTCTTCCCAACGGGTGCCCGGGGCGATGCCGTCATCCGGCCAGCCTTCGGCTTCGTCGTAGATCAGGCCACAGACAATACATTGCCACTTCTTCATGGGGGGTCGTTCCTCGGTCAGGCTTGATGTGTCGCTGCTGATGACCTCTATCGCGGGGCAAGCCCGCTGCCACTGGACTTGCGTAGACCCAGTGGGAGCGGGCTTGCCCCGCGATAGAGGCACCGCGCAATCTCGTCCGGGCTTTGTACTGTATGCAAGCCGCCAGGGCAATCATGCTAAGCTCGCCGCCTCTCTGGCTGTCACAAGCATACCGACGTGTCGTACGAAACCCCGCAAGCAGCCGCTGTCGCGTGGCTGCCGTATCCACAACTGGCGAGCGCGCTCGACCAGCCGACCCTCGACTGGCTGTTCGACCAAGGCTCCCTGACCCGCCGCCTGACCCAACTGTCCCACGACCACTTCAGCGTCACGCCCTTGTTCGAAGGCTGGCAAGCGCTGCGCGATGACGAATGCGCAGCGCTCGGCCTTGCGCCCGGCGAAGAGGGCTGGGTGCGTGAGGTCTACCTGCGCGGCCACGGCCAGCCCTGGGTGTTCGCCCGCAGCGTGGCCGGGCGCAGTGTGCTGGAACGCGGCGGCCTGGACCTGGAAACCCTGGGCACCCGCTCGCTCGGCGAGTTGCTGTTCTGCGACCAGGCGTTCGTCCGCCACCCCATCGAAGTGTGCAGTTATCCACAGGGCTGGTTGCCTGCCGAGGCCGCCCATGCCGGGCTGTGGGGGCGGCGTTCGCGCTTCGAGCGTGCCGGCCTCGACCTGCTGGTGGCAGAGATTTTCCTGCCGGCACTGTGGCAAGCGGCCAAGGAGGCAACCTGCTGATGTACCTGCAACTGCTCAAATCGCTCAACCGCCTGCACCCACGGGCCTGGGACTTCGTCCAGCTGAGCCGCATGGACCGCCCGATCGGCATCTACCTGCTGTTGTGGCCGACGCTGATGGCCGTGTGGATCGCCGGCAATGGCGCACCCAGCGTGGCCAACGTGCTGATCTTCGGCCTGGGGGTGGTGCTGATGCGTGCCGCCGGCTGCTGCATCAACGATTTCGCCGACCGCAAGGTGGACGGCCACGTCAAGCGCACCGCCGACCGGCCGCTGGCCAGTGGCCGGGTCAAGCCACGCGAAGCCCTGGTGCTATTCGCCGTGCTGGTGGGGGTGAGCTTCCTGCTGGTGCTGTGCACCAACGCCAAGACCGTCTGGCTGTCGTTCGGCGCCGTGGCCCTGGCGTTCTGCTACCCGTTCATGAAGCGCTACACCTATTACCCGCAGGTGGTGCTGGGTGCCGCGTACTCCTGGGGCATCCCCATGGCCTTCACCGCCGCCGGCGGCGAGCTGCCGGCCGCCGCCTGGCTGCTGTACATCGCCAACCTGCTGTGGACGGTGGGCTATGACACCTACTACGCCATGGTCGACCGTGACGACGACCTGAAGATCGGGGTGAAATCCACCGCCATCCTGTTCGGCGAAGCCGACCGGGTGATCATCCTCAGCCTGCAGTTGCTGTCGCTGGGCTGCCTGCTGCTGGCCGGCAGCCGTTTCGAGCTGGGAGGCTGGTTCCATCTGGGGTTGCTGGCGGCAGCGGTGTGCTTCGCCTGGGAGTTCTGGTCGACGCGCAAGCTGGACCGGGACGCCTGCTTCAAGGCGTTCCTGCACAACCACTGGGCGGGGATGCTGATCTTCATCGGGGTGGTGCTGGATTACGCGTTGCGTTGAAACCGTTGGGGCTGCTTTGCAGCCCTTTCGCCGGCAAGCCGGCTCCCACAAGGGCACACGCTGTACTGTGGGAGCCGGCTTGCCGGCGAAAGGGCCGCAGGGCGGCCCCGGCAATCTCAGGGCTTGGCCACGTGCCAGACGTCCTTCATGCCATCGCCGGTCATGTCCCCGGCTTTCTTGTCCTTGACGAAGGTGTACAGCGGCTTGCCATCGTAAGCCCACTGCATCGACCCGTCGTCACGCTTGATCTGCGTCCACTTGCCTTCGGCTTTTTCGCCGGCCGTGACCTTCAACGGCGGCCAGTTGGTCGCGCAATCACCGTTGCACATCGACTTGCCGCCTGCATCCTTGTCGAAGGTGTACAGGGTCATGCCGTTGTGGTCGACCCACATGCCATCCTTCTCCATGGCGTGATGAGCCGACGCCACCCCCGGCACTGCCAGCGCAGCGCAAAGGGCCATCCAGCTCAGCGTATGTCGTGTCATTGGAATCACCATCGTTTCGGGGGGTGGAAAGGTTCTGGTAGCCGCTGCAGCGGCCCTGTGAAGCCTAGCCCAGTCATGCAATGTCGCCAGAACTGCCCATGCCCTGTCACACAGCTGCAATAATTCCGTTATCTAATGCGGGCCAAGACACCGTTCCCGGGAGAGGTAATTGAGCATGGTTGGCAGAAACATTCTGATCGTCGACGACGAAGCGCCTATCCGCGAGATGATCGCCGTTGCATTGGAAATGGCTGGCTATGACTGCCTTGAGGCGGAGAACTCGCAGCAGGCCCACGCCATCATCGTCGACCGCAAGCCGGACCTGATCCTGCTCGACTGGATGCTGCCGGGCACCTCGGGCATCGAACTGGCACGCCGCCTCAAGCGCGACGAGCTGACCGGCGATATCCCGATCATCATGCTCACCGCCAAGGGCGAAGAGGACAACAAGATCCAGGGCCTCGAAGTCGGCGCCGACGACTACATCACCAAGCCGTTCTCACCGCGCGAGCTGGTGGCGCGCCTCAAGGCCGTGCTGCGCCGCACCGGCCCGAGCGACAGCGAAGCCCCCATCGAAGTGGGCGGCCTGCTGCTCGACCCGATCAGCCACCGCGTGACCATCGACGGCAGGCCTGCCGAGATGGGCCCCACCGAATACCGCCTGCTGCAGTTCTTCATGACCCACCAGGAGCGCGCCTACACCCGCGGCCAGCTGCTCGACCAGGTCTGGGGCGGCAATGTCTACGTCGAGGAGCGCACGGTCGACGTGCACATCCGCCGCCTGCGCAAGGCGCTGGGTGAAGCCTACGAAAATCTGGTACAAACCGTCCGCGGCACTGGCTATCGGTTCTCGACCAAGAGCTGATCGAAGCCCAGACGCCCGTAGTACAAGGACTGTCAATTGAACCAGAACTGGCACGCAACCCTGATTCGCCACATGTTGCTGCTGATCACCGTCTGCCTGATCGGCGGCCTGGTCAGCGGCTTCTACGGCTGGAGCCTGGCCATCGGCCTGGCGTTCTACCTGGGCTGGACGCTCAAGCAGCTGCTGCGCCTGCACGACTGGCTGCGCCACCACCAGCCCGATGAGGCACCGCCAGACGGCTATGGCCTGTGGGGCGAGGTGTTCGACAGCATCTATCACCTGCAGCGCCGCGACCAGCGCGTGCGTGGCCGCCTGCAGGCGGTGATCGACCGGGTGCAGGAGTCCACCGCCGCACTGCGTGACGCGGTGATCATGCTCGACAGCGAAGGCAACCTGGAGTGGTGGAACCGCGCTGCCGAAACCCTGCTGGGCTTCAAGACCCCGCAGGACGGCGGCCAACCGGTGACCAACCTGGTGCGCCACCCACGCTTCAAGGAATACTTCGAAGCGGAAAACTATGCCGAGCCGCTGGAGATCCCCTCACCGATCAACGACCGCCTGCGCGTGCAGCTGCAACTCACCCGCTACGGCAACAACGAGCACCTGATGCTGGTTCGCGACGTGACCCGCATCCATCAGCTCGAACAGATGCGCAAGGACTTCGTCGCCAACGTCAGCCACGAGCTGCGCACGCCGCTGACGGTGATCACCGGTTACCTGGAAACCCTGCTGGACAACGTCGAAGGCGTGAACCCGCGCTGGGGCCGTGCGCTGCAACAGATGAGCGCGCAAGGCTCGCGCATGCAGACCCTGCTCAACGACCTGCTGCTGCTGGCCAAGCTCGAAGCCACCGACTACCCCTCGGACAACCAGCCGGTGCTGGTCGACGCCCTGCTCACTGCCATCAACAACGATGCCCAGGCGCTGTCCGGCCCGCGCAACCAGCGCATCACCCTGGAGGCCGCACCCGGCATCCGCTTGAAGGGCAGCGAGTCGGAACTGCGCAGCGCGTTTTCCAACCTGGTGTTCAACGCCGTCAAGTACACCCAGGATGAAGGCACTATCCGCATTCGCTGGTGGGCCGATGACCAGGGCGCGCACCTGTCGGTGCAGGATTCTGGCGTTGGCATCGAGGCCAAGCACCTGCCGCGACTGACCGAACGCTTCTACCGCGTCGACTCCAGCCGCGCCTCCAACACCGGCGGCACCGGGTTGGGCCTGGCGATCGTCAAGCATGTGCTGATGCGCCATCGCGGGCGCCTGGAAATCAGCAGCGTGCCGGGGCATGGCAGCACCTTCACCTGTCATTTCGCGCCGGCACAGTTGGTGGCAAACAAAGCGTGACATCAACGAGGGCTGCTTTGCAGCCCTTTCGCCGGCAAGCCGGCTCCCACCCCGACCGTGCTGCTCTCAAGCCATGTGCTGTACCTGTGGGAGCCGGCTTGCCCGCGATGGGGCGTGTAGCGGCCCTTTGCTTTTGCGGCTTCAGCCGCTACATTGGATCCCCTGTGCCAGCAAAAGCTGGCACTTTTTTTCTTACTTTTCAGCAGACGGACCCCGTAAAACTCCATCATGGACCCTTCCCCTGGTATCAGCCTCACCTCGTTGTTCGCCGATTTCGGCATGATTCTCTTTGCCTTGTTCCTGGTGCTGCTCAACGGCTTCTTCGTTGCCGCCGAGTTCGCCATGGTCAAGCTGCGCTCCACCCGCGTCGAATCCATCGCCGAGCTGCATGGCTGGCGTGGCAGCATCCTGCGCAAGGTACACAACCAGCTCGACGCCTATCTGTCGGCCTGCCAGCTGGGCATCACCCTGGCTTCGCTGGGCCTGGGCTGGGTCGGCGAGCCGGCGTTCGCCCACCTGCTCGAACCGCTGCTGGCCTATTTCGGCGTCGACTCTCCCGAACTGATCAAGGGCATCTCGTTCTTCGTCGCGTTCTTCGTCATCTCCTACCTGCACATCGTGGTCGGCGAGCTGGCGCCCAAGTCCTGGGCGATCCGCAAACCCGAGCTGCTGTCGCTGTGGACGGCGGTGCCGCTGTACCTGTTCTACTGGGCGATGTACCCGGCCATCTACCTGCTCAACGCCAGCGCCAACACCATCCTGCGCATCGCCGGGCAAGGCGAGCCCGGCCCGCACCACGAGCACCACTACAGCCGCGAGGAGCTCAAGTTGATCCTGCACTCCAGCCGCGGCCAGGATCCGAGCGACCAGGGCATGCGCGTGCTGGCCTCGGCAGTGGAGATGGGCGAGCTGGAAGTGGTCGACTGGGCCAACTCACGGGAGGACATGGTCAGCATCGACGCCCATGCCCCGCTCAAGGACATCCTCGCGCTGCTGCGCCGGCACAAGTTCAGCCGCTACCCGGTGTACGACGCCGAGCGCGAAGAGTTCACCGGCCTGCTGCACATCAAGGACCTGCTGCTGGAGCTGGCCGAACTGGACCACCTGCCGCAGACCGTCGACCTGGACGACCTGGCCCGGCCGCTGGAGCGGGTGTCCCGGCACATGCCGCTGTCGCAACTGCTCGAGCAGTTCCGCAAGGGCGGCGCGCACTTCGTGCTGGTCGAGGAGGCCGACGGCAAGGTGATCGGCTACCTGACCATGGAAGACGTGCTGGAAGTGCTGGTGGGCGACATTCAGGACGAACACCGCAAGACCGAACGCGGCATCCTCGCCTACCAGCCCGGAAAGCTGCTGGTACGGGGCGATACGCCGCTGTTCAAGGTCGAGCGGCTGCTGGGGATCGACCTTGATCACATCGAGGCGGAAACCCTTGCCGGCTTGATCTACGAGACCCTCAAGCGCGTGCCTGAGGAAGAGGAAGTGCTGGAGGTCGAAGGCCTGCGCATCATCATCAAGAAGATGAAAGGGCCGAAGATCGTGTTGGCCAAGGTGCTCAAGCTGGATTGATCAGCATCTGCAACCTATCG
>NZ_JBOBDM010000048.1:0-52072 GCF_050586605.1 Pseudomonas sp. ES1
TGTAGCGCTGCAACGCCGCCAGCGAATCCGGGCAATAGGGCAGTGACGCACTTTCCAGCTCGGCCTGTTCGACAGGGATGAACCGCGCCTCGCTCACCTCTTCGGGCTGCAAGCGCAACGCCCCGTCCCACACCGCCGAAAACACCGCGCACCACAGCCGATTGCCCGGCTGGTCGAAGTAGAACTTCTCGTGGAAGCGCAACGTAACGCCGCTCACCCCCAGTTCTTCTTCCAGCTCCCGGGCCGCCGAGTCGGCATAGCTTTCCTCATGCCCGACCATGCCGCCCGCCGCCACATCCCAATACCCGGGATACAGCGCCTTGCTCAGGGTACGCCGGTGCACGCACAAGTCGCCGGCACTGTTGAACAGCAGGATGAAGGTGCAGCGCCCGATCAGGCCGCGCTCACGCAGCTCGGCCCGCGGCAAGGCGCCGAGCGGCTGGTCGTGGTCATCCACCCAGGCCACCCGCTCGGCGTCGGAGGCCGCGCGGTGCGCGACCTCGGCAGGGCTGATGGCCATGTCAGCCCTGGGACAGCAGCTGGCGCAGGTCGATGACCGCGGCGTTGGCCCGGGAAATGTAGTTGGCCATTACCAGCGAGTGGTTGGCCCACATGCCGAAGCCGCTGCCGTTGAGCACCATCGGGCTCCACAGCGCTTCCTGGGACGCTTCCAGCTCACGGATGATCTGGCGCACGCTGACCGTGGCGTTCTTCTTCGCCAGCACGTCGGCAAAGTCGACCTCGATGGCACGCAGCAGGTGCGACAGCGCCCACGCCTGGCCACGGGCCTCGTAGAACACGTTGTCGATCTGCAGCCACGGGGTTTCGACCACTTCTTCATCGACCTGGGGCGCCTGGCCCGGGGCCACCGACTCGGTCTTCAGGGTGTTGTTGAGCTTGACCCGGCCAACGCTGGCCGACAGCCGTTGCGACAGCGAACCCAGGCGGGTCGCGACGTCACCCAGCCAGTTGTTGAGGTTGTCGGCGCGGGTATAGAAGATCGCGCCCTGGTCGCCCTTGGCCAGGCGGACCTGGTAGCGGCTGAGCGACTTGATGCCCTCTTCGAACTCCGACTCGCTCGACGGCAGGATCCAGCTCTTGTTGTCGAAGTTGAAGCGCGGCTCGGCCTTGGCCAGGTCGGCGTCTTCGGTTGACTGCGACTGCGAACGGGCGAAGTCCTTGCGCAAGGCGCGGGACAGGTCGCGGACCTGGACCAGCACGCCATATTCCCAGCTCGGCATGTTGTCCATCCACAGCCCGGGCGGGAAACGGTCGTTGGAGATGTAGCCACCCGGCTTGTCGAGCAGGGTGCCGGCAACGGTCTTGAGGGTTTCGACGGTGGTGTAGCCGATCACCATCTGCTGGCCGTTGCGCTCGGCGGCGGCCTGGGCGTTCTGCTGCACCGGGAACAGTGCCGGCTCCTCGCTCCAGTACCAACCCAGGCCCAGGCAGACCAGCAGGTACAGACCGATCAGGGTCCCCAAGGCGCGGCTCCAGAGGCCGCCAAGATAGCTACGGGTGGCCGAGCCACGGGCTTCAACCCGCTCGCGAGGCTCGGCTTTGGCCTCGCGGTTTTTCCAATCCAGCATGGCATTGTCCTTGATCAGTGGAGACGGTACAGGGCTTGGACCTCTGGTTGGCGCCAGGGTGCCACGGCAAGCCCGCGTGGCAGCACTATAAAGCAGAC
This sequence comes from Pseudomonas sp. ES1, assembly GCF_050586605.1. NCBI lineage: Bacteria > Pseudomonadati > Pseudomonadota > Gammaproteobacteria > Pseudomonadales > Pseudomonadaceae > Pseudomonas > Pseudomonas sp. ES1. The sequence continues at coordinate 1,688 of NZ_JBOBDM010000048.1, forward strand.
GCCGCCATTCGTATAAGCGACCAACGGGTCGACAACTGAATAATCGTCCCTGAACACTTTGTTGACCCTGGGCACTCGCTTGTCGGAAAAGCGGTGCTAGCATAGAGCCATCACTGAACCTGCACCTCCTCTACTAACAAGCAGTCAGGACATGACCCAGCCAGCCGACCCGAGCCACGAGCGCCTCAAGCAGCATTTTGCCCAGCGGGTCATCCACCAGGCCCGGCAGATCCTCGAAATCTGGCAGCGCCTGCAGCGTGGTGAATGGTCGAGCGCCGGCCTGGGCGAGCTGGGCGAAGCCAACCTGCGGCTGCAGCGTTACGCCGAGCGCTTCGAGCAACCCGAGCACGGCAGCCTGTCCACGGCCATCGGCCAGACGCTGCGCGCGATCGAAGCCAACAGCGCGCGGCTCAATTCCGAACTGATCGCCGAACTCAACCGCTTGATGCAACGCCTGTCGCGCACTGGCCTGCGCAAGGGCGACCAGCTCGACAATGTACCGCTGCCGCCCCTGCGCAAACCGGTGTACATCGTCCTGCAAGACCACGAGCGCGCCGAGCGCCTGGCCCAGCAGCTGGAGTTCTTCGGCCTGACCGTGCAGGCCCTGTGCAGCGCCAACGCCTTCCAGGCGTCGATGAGCGAGCGCCTGCCGGCGGCCATCATCATGGACGTGGACTTCACCGGCCCCGGCGTCGGCCTGCAACTGGCGGCCCAGGCCCAGCAAGGCTTGGAGCAGCACATCCCGCTGCTGTTCTTCAGCCTGCACGAAACCGATACCCCCACCCGCCTGGCCGCCGTGCGCGCCGGCGGCCAGGAATTCCTCACCGGCACCCTGGAAGCCTCCAGCCTGCTGGAAAAAGTCGAACTGCTGACCAGCGCCACCCAGTACGACCCGTTCCGCGTGCTGGTGATCGACGACTCACGCGCCCAGGCCCTGCACACCGAGCGCCTGCTCAACAGCGCCGGGATCATCACCCGCACCCTCACCGAGCCGATCCGCACCATGAGCGAGCTGGCCGACTTCCAGCCCGACCTGATCATCCTCGACCTGTACATGCCCGCCTGCACCGGCCCGGAGCTGGCCAAGGTGATCCGCCACAACGACCGCTATGTCAGCGTGCCGATCATCTACCTGTCGGCCGAGGACGACCTGGACAAGCAGCTCGACGCCATGAGCGAAGGCGGCGACGACTTCCTCACCAAGCCGATCCGCTCGCGCCAGCTGATCACCACCGTGCGCAACCGCGCCGCCCGCGCCCGCCACCTCAAGGCGCGCATGGTCCGCGACAGCCTCACCGGGCTGTACAACCACACCCACATCCTGCAATTGCTCGAAGACTGCAGCTTCCGCGCCCGGCGCGAGGAGCAGCCGCTGTGCTTCGCCATGCTCGACATCGACCATTTCAAGAAGATCAACGACCGCCATGGCCACCCCATGGGCGACCGGGTGATCAAGAGCCTGGCGCTGTTCCTCAAGCAACGCCTGCGCAAGACCGACTTCATCGGCCGTTATGGCGGCGAGGAGTTCGCCATCGTCATGCCCAACACCGGGCTGGCTGCCGCGCACAAGGTGCTCGACGACATCCGCCGGCGTTTTGCCGAAATCCATTACCCGGCGCAGCCGCACGACCTGCAGTGCACCTTCAGCGGCGGCGTGGTGCAGCTGGATGACAGCCTCGATGCACTGACCATGGCCAGCGCGGCGGACGAAGCGCTGTACCGGGCCAAGCATGCCGGGCGCAATTGTGTGGTGCGGGTCGATCCGTAACCATCTTCCGCGCGCACGTTGATACCGCGTCATGCCAACAAGGCGGACAGCGTTGAATTCACAGGGATTACTGGCCCGAAACAGATGTGGGAGCCGGCTTGCCGGCGATGCGCCGCGCGGGCGGCGCTCGATCTTGAAGCCGCTGCAAATCTGTCGACATGCACCTGCTGAACCGCATGCGATATCAAGACAAGCTCATGGGTGTCACACCGCTGGCCCGGAATAATCAGAATGGCAAGGTTGCCCGCAGGTGCATGTTGAGGTATCGGGTGGATGGCACTAGGTGCCCGCCGGTGTTTTTGCAGCGTTCTTGAGATCGAGCGCCGCCCGCGCGGCGCATCGCCGGCAAGCCGGCTCCCACATCTGTTTCGGGCCAATCATGCCTGTAAGCGTGGCGGCGCCGGCCTTGGTGCATGACGTAATACCGGCGTAGCGGCTGCACCACAGATACCGGCACTGTGCCACTTATTTTTGACGCCAACCCCGCGTCGTCATCACCTCGTCATAAAACCGCAATAACTTCAGGCACCTACCTCCACTCCCCGCAGGAAGTCCGCGGCTATGCGCCTGAAGTGGCTGACCAATTTCAACACCCTGTTGCTGGTAACCGTGTGCATCGCCCTGGGCGCGACCCTGTGGTGGTCGCAACGTGCGCTGGAGCGCCCCTATCAACTGATGGAGCGCTACCTGGGCCTGTCGCAGCAGTTCCAGAACGACGCCGCGCGCAACACCCAGGCCTACCTGGCCAGCGGTGACGCCCTGCGCCATGCCGCCGCCGTGGAAGCCAACAAGCAACTCCAGGCCGCCCTGGCTGACTGGCCCGAAGACTTGTCGGGCAAACTGCGCCCGAGCCTCGACAGCCTGCAGGCCTTCACCGCCAACGAACTGCTGGCCGCCGGCAAGCTGGCCGGCGACCCGCAGGCCTTGCTGTTGCAGGCCGAGCGCGAACTGGGGGCCAACCTTGAACAACTGGCAGGCTACGCCCGCGACAGCGGCAGCGCCGAGGCCAGCCGCTACCTTGCGCCGCTGATGGAGGCCACCCTGCACCTGGGCCGGCTGTCGCTGGCCCGCGACAAGCTGGTCAGCAGTGGCCGCGCCGAGCTTGCAGATGAAGTGCAACGCGAACTGCAACTGATCGCCGCCCAGGCCCAGACCCTCGACGGCCTGCCGCTGCTGGGGGTAACCCGCGCCGCCGAATCCAACGCCGACGACTTCGCCGCCATGATGGGCCTGGACGCGCAAACCAGCGCCCAGCAGGAAGACGTCGCGGTCGGCCTCAAGCGCGAGCTGCAAAGCCTGCTCAAGCGTTACCCCGCCGAGCTGCAACGCACCCGCGAGCAGATCGAGCGGCGCGCCGCCCTCGCCGCCAGCACTGGCGAGCGTCTGGACGCCGTGCAGCAGGCCATCGCCGGGCTGGAGCCACAGGTGCGCGCCCAGCACGGCAAGATCGCCGGCGAAGTGCGGATCCTCCAGGGCCTGATGATCGGCCTGATCCTGCTCATCGCCCTGCTGATCGATACCCTGCAACGGCGCCTGGCCGGCACCCTGAGCAGCCTCGCGCCGGCCCTGTCGCGCTGGGCCGAGGGCGACTTCGCCCAAACCATCGAGCTGGGCAAGACCAACCGCGAGCTGCACGACATCCAGGAGTCGCTGAACCGCCTGCGCCAGTACCTGGTGGAGCTGGTGGGCACCCTGCGCCACAACGCCGAGCAGGTGGCCGGCAGCAGCCACGCCCTGGCCGGCATGAGCAGCGCCCTGCATGACGGCGCCGAACGCCAGGCCGGCGACACCGCGCAGATCCGCGATGCCCTGGGCGAGCTGGAGGCGACCATCCAGCAGGTGGCCGGCGATGCCAGCGCCGCCGCCGAGGCCAGCCACCACGCCGGGCGCGCGGTGGAACAGGGCCAGACGGTGATCGGCCAGAGCCTGTCCGGGCTGCGTTCGCTGGTCGACGAGGTGCAGGGCAACGCCCGCATGATCGAACAACTGGCCGAAGAGTCGGCCACCATCGGCGGCGTGCTCACGGTGATCCGCGCGATTGCCGAACAGACCAACCTGCTGGCCCTCAACGCCGCCATCGAAGCCGCCCGGGCCGGTGAAATGGGCCGAGGGTTTGCCGTGGTCGCCGACGAAGTACGCTCGCTGGCCCAGCGCACCACCGGCGCCACCGGTGAGATCCAGGCGCTGATCGACCGCCTGCAGCAGGCCGCCCGCGACTCGGTGGACGGCATGCGCACCCAGCTGGAGCATGCCGAGGCCACCGCCAACCAGGCGCAATCGGCCGATGGCGCGCTGGACGAGATCGTCAGCGCCATCCGCACCATTGCCGACACCGCCGTGCGGATTGCCGATGTGACCGCGCAACAGACCGGCGCGGTGAGCGAGATTCGCGGGCACAGCGAGCGGATTCACGAGCTGGGTGAGGACAACCTGCAGCGTATTGGTGAAGGGCGCGAGCAGGGCGAGCAGTTGCTCAAGCTGGGCGGGGAATTGAATACGGCGGTGCGGGCGTTCCGGCTCTAAGATCGGCATGGCCTGGATGGCGAGGGCTCTGCCCTCGATCGCGACACAAGGCCGCTCCTACAGGAAACCGCGCTCCCCTGTAGGAGCGGCCTTGTGTCGCGATGGGCCGCGCAGCGGCCCCAATTCCCGCCAACTCCGCTATGATGCCCGCCAAGTTCCACCTCGCGAGTCCGCCATGCGCCGCCTGTTTTTCCTGCTGTTCCTGCTGCTGGCCAGCCCCGCCTTCGCCAGCGGCCTGCTCGACAACCGCCCCAGCGCCACCCTTGGCGCCGCCTCGCTGTCCAACAGCGCCGACTTCCTGCCGGTACACGAAGCCTTCAAGCTCAGCCTGGTGCAGGCCGACGCGCAAACCATCAAGCTGCGCTTCGTCGCCACCGACGGCTACTACCTGTACCGCCACCGCTTCCAGTTCCGCACCGAACCTGCCGACATCACCCTGGGCGCACCGAACATCCCCAAGGGCGAGGCCAAGCACGACGAGTTCTTCGGCGACGTCGAGGTGTACCACGGGGTACTGGACATCGAGCTGCCACGCACCGATCAACGCGCCTTCACCCTGCTGGTGGGCTACCAGGGCTGCGCCGACAAGGGCCTGTGCTACCCGCCGGAAACCGAACGGCTGAGCATCGAGGGTGAGGGCGGCGCGCTGCCGGCCACCGGCGAAACGGGCTGGGACTGGAAGTCCCTGGCGCTGTTCTTCCTGGCTGGCCTTGGCCTGACCTTCACGCCCTGTGTGCTGCCGATGCTGCCGATCCTGTCCGGGGTGGTGCTGCGCGGCCAGGTCGGCGGCCTGCACGGCCTGTCGCTGTCGCTGGCGTATGTGCTGCCGATGGCGGCCAGTTTCGCCGTGCTGGGGGCGCTGATGGGCCTGTTCGGCGCCGGCCTCAACCTGCAGGCACGCCTGCAGTCGGCCTGGGTGCTGGTGCCGTTCGCAGGGTTCTTCGTGTTGTTCGCCCTGGCCATGTTCGGCCTGTTCGAGATCAAGCTGCCACAGGCGCTGGGCAACCGCCTGGAGAAGGTCGCCAACCACACCCGAGGCGGCTCGCTGCTGGGTGCGGCGGTGCTGGGCGTGCTGTCGAGCCTGCTGGTTTCACCCTGTGTTTCGGCGCCGTTGGCCGGTGCGCTGCTGTACATCAGCGCCAGCGGCGACGCCGTGGGTGGCGCGCTGAAACTGTTCGCCCTGGGCCTGGGCATGGGTGCCCCGCTGCTGCTGGTGGCCACCGGCGGCGCGGCCTGGCTGCCGAAAAGCGGCCCGTGGATGAACAGCGTTAAAAACGCCATTGGCGTACTGCTGCTGGGCCTGGCCATCGGCCTGCTCAGCCGCGTGCTGCCGGGGCCGCTGACCCTGCTGCTGGTCGGCCTGCTGGCCGCTGGCGTGGCGCTGTTCCTTGGCGCCCTGGAGTTCGTGGTCAAGTCACCGCGCCAACGCCTGGCGCAACTGCTCGGCCTGGTACTGCTGGTGTACGCACTGGCCTGCTGGTACGGCGCCCTGAACGGCCAGGGCGACCCGCTGCGCCCGCTGCCAGCACCGCTCGCGGCCACTGCCCCAACGCAGGCCAAGGCCGATGCCTGGCAAACCCTCACCACCCCGGCCGCCCTCGACGCGGCCCTGGCCGAGGCCAAGGCCGCAGGCCAACCGGTGCTGCTCGACTGGTACGCCGACTGGTGCATCAGCTGCAAGGTGATCGAGCACGAAGTACTCAACGCCGAGCCTGTGGTCAAGCAATTGGGCGCGTTCCGCCTGCTGCGCTTCGACATCACCCAGAGCAACGCCGAACAGCGCGCCCTGCTCGACCGCTACCGCCTGTTCGGCCCGCCCGCGCTGATGTTTTTTGCGGCGAACGGCAGCGAAATGACCACTGATCGGGTGATCGGCGAGATAAACGCCGGCGATTTTGCGCAGGTTTTGGCGCGCGTGCGCGGCCAACTCGGTCTATAACTTCCCGCGACCGGTGAAAAAACCGGTAACAAGTGACCAGAGTTAATCATCTGGTCACATACTTTGCGCGAATCTCGGTCATCGTGCTGGCTATTGCCGGGAACTGGACACTCATCGCTGCTTGCGGCATAGTCGCCGCGCTATGTCGAATTGCCCTACAAAACCAAGGAATCGCAGATGGCAACCCTACTGGTGCTGCACGGCCCCAACCTGAACCTGCTCGGCACCCGCGAACCGGGCCACTATGGCGCAGCCACGCTGGCGCAGATCAATCAGGACCTGGAGCAGCGCGCCCGCGCCGCCGGCCACCATCTGCAATACCTGCAGAGCAATGCCGAATATGAATTGATCGACCGTATCCACGCCGCGCGCAACGAAGGCGTGGACTTCATCCTGATCAATCCGGCCGCTTTCACCCACACCAGCGTCGCATTACGTGACGCATTGCTCGCGGTGAGCATCCCATTCATCGAAGTGCACTTGTCCAACGTGCACAAACGCGAGCCGTTCCGTCATCACTCCTACTTCTCCGATGTTGCCGTAGGGGTGATCTGCGGCCTGGGCGCCACCGGTTACCGGCTGGCCCTGGAGTCTGCGCTGGAACACCTGGCTGCCAACGCACAGCCCTGATGACACAAGGCCTTGGCCCACCGGCCAAGGCTCAGAAGAAACGTTTTCGACACGTTTTCAAATTAAGTCCCCGAACGAACCTTGGGAGTTGCTGATTAATGGATATCCGTAAAGTCAAAAAGCTGATCGAACTGCTGGAAGAGTCCGGCATCGACGAACTGGAGATCAAGGAAGGCGAAGAGTCCGTTCGCATCAGCCGTAACAGCAAGACCCCGGCCGCTCAACAGTACTACGCACCTGCTCCGGTAGCCGCGCCTGTCGCCGCCCCGGTGGCCGCTGCTGCTGCCCCGGCTGCCGAAGCCGCTGCTGCCACCCCGGCCCTGAAAGGCACCGTGGTGCGCTCGCCGATGGTCGGCACCTTCTACCGCAAGCCTTCGCCGACCTCGCCGAACTACGCCGAAGTGGGCCAGACCGTGAAGAAGGGCGACACCCTGTGCATCGTCGAAGCCATGAAGATGATGAACCACATCGAATGCGAAATCGGCGGTGTGATCGACGCCATCCTGGTAGAAGACGGTCAGCCGGTTGAATACGACCAGCCGCTGTTCACCATCGTTTGAACCGCGGAGAGCCAACGATGTCTGGGAAGCTCGAAAAAGTCCTGATCGCCAACCGCGGGGAAATTGCCCTGCGGATCCTGCGTGCCTGTAAAGAGCTGGGTATCAAGACCGTCGCCGTCTACTCCAAGGCCGACAAGGAACTGATGCACCTGGGCCTGGCGGACGAGACGGTCTGCATCGGCCCGGCGCCGTCCAAGGAATCCTACCTGCACATCCCGGCGATCATCGCCGCTGCTGAAGTGACAGGCGCCACCGCCATTCACCCGGGTTACGGCTTCCTCGCGGAAAACGCCGACTTCGCCGAGCAGGTGGAAAACTCCGGCTACATCTTCATCGGCCCGAAAGCCGACACCATCCGCCTGATGGGCGACAAAGTGTCGGCCAAGGACGCCATGATCAAGTCGGGCGTGCCGACCGTTCCGGGCTCCGACGGCCCGCTGCCGGAAGACGAAGAAACCGCGCTGGCAATCGCCCGCGAGGTGGGTTACCCGGTGATCATCAAGGCCGCCGGTGGCGGTGGTGGTCGCGGCATGCGCGTGGTGCACAAGGAAGAAGACCTGATCGAATCGGCCAAGCTGACCCGCACCGAAGCCGGTGCTGCGTTCGGCAACCCGATGGTCTACCTGGAGAAGTTCCTGACCAACCCACGTCACGTGGAAGTGCAGGTACTGTCCGACGGCCAGGGCAACGCCGTGCACCTGGGCGACCGTGACTGCTCGCTGCAGCGCCGTCACCAGAAGGTTCTCGAAGAAGCGCCGGCCCCGGGCATCGACGAGAAGGCCCGCCAGGAAGTGTTCAAGCGTTGCGTCGACGCCTGCATCGAGATCGGCTACCGCGGTGCCGGTACCTTCGAGTTCCTGTACGAGAACGGCCGTTTCTACTTCATCGAGATGAACACCCGCGTCCAGGTCGAGCACCCGGTTTCGGAAATGGTCACCGGCATCGACATCGTCAAGGAGATGCTCAGCATCGCCGCTGGCAACAAGCTGTCGTTCCGCCAGGAAGACGTGGTGATCCGTGGTCACTCGCTGGAGTGCCGGATCAACGCCGAAGACCCGAAGAAGTTCATCCCGAGCCCAGGCACGGTCAAGCACTTCCACGCCCCGGGTGGCAACGGCGTTCGCGTCGATTCGCACCTGTACAGCGGTTATTCGGTTCCGCCGAACTACGACTCGCTGATCGGCAAGCTGATCACCTACGGCAAGGACCGCGACGAAGCCATGGCGCGCATGCGCAATGCCCTGGACGAGATCGTCGTCGACGGCATCAAGACCAACATCCCGCTGCACCGCGACCTGGTGCGTGATGAAGGTTTCTGCAAAGGCGGCGTCAACATCCACTACCTCGAGCACAAACTGGCCAACCAGGAGTGATCGCGTTAGCGAGATGAAAGAACCCCGGCCCAGTGCCGGGGTTTTTTATTGCCTGCCAGCGGTTCGCCGATCCCTGCAGGAGCGGCCTTGTGCCTTAGCCCTTCATCCGCGGCATCTCGATCCGGTGCTCATGCACGCGTCGATACAGGGTCGCCCGCGATATCCCCAGCGCCCGCGCCGCATCGGCCGGTTTCCAGCGATGACGGATCAGTGCATCCAGCAGCAACTGCCGTGCCGGGCAAGACGCGCCGCCTTCAGCCGAATCAACCGCGTCACCGCGCACCTCTTGCGGCAGGTCCTGCAATTGCAACTCCCCGCCCTCACTCACCGCACAGGCATAGCGCAACACCTGCCGCAGCTGGCGCAAATTGCCCGGCCAGCGATACACCAGCAATGCCTCCAGGGCCGCGTCCGCCAGCAGCACCTCGACCCCGCAGGCCGCCGCCTCCTCGCCCAGCAACTGGTGGATCAACCCCAGCCGGTCATCGCGCTCGCGCAGCGGCGGCAATTCGAAACGGGCGTTGGCCAGGCGGAAGTACAGATCCTCACGGAAACGCCCCTCAGCGACCATCGCCGCCAGGTCACGGTGGGTGGCGCAGATCACCTGGATATCCACACGCTCGCGCCGCGCCGCGCCCAGCGGCGCCACCTCGCCTTCGGCCAGTACCCGCAGCAGGCGGGTCTGCAGGTGCAGCGGCATGTCGCCGATCTCGTCGAGGAACAGCGTGCCACCATTGGCCTGCTGCAACAGGCCCTGCATGCCCTTTGCCGAGGCGCCGGTGAAGGCGCCGGCGACATAACCGAACAGTTCGCTCTCGATCAGGCTCTCGGGGATGGCCGCACAGTTGAGGGTGACGAAAGGCCCCTCGCGGCGCTGGCTCTGCTGGTGCAGCTGGCGAGCGAACACCTCCTTGCCGGCGCCGGTTTCGCCCTGTACCAGCACCGCCAGGTTGCAGTCCTTGACCCGCGTGGCCAGGCGCAGGTGCTGTTCGATGCGCGCATCCTGCGCCTGGCGCACGGGCTGCGCGCGCCCACGCCGTTGCGGCGCGCTGACCCGCCCATACAGCCCACCCCAGCCCGGCAGGCGCTGGGCTGAAGCATCATGGGCGCGGCGCAACTGGTCCAGGTCGAACAACTCGCCGATATGCTCGGGCAACCGCCCGTCACGTTCCAGCAGACGCTGGCGGGCCAGGCTGTTGAGCGCCTGCAGGCGGCCATCGCTATCCCAGGCCAGCAGGTAGTCCGGCTGGCTCTCGACGTAGCCCGGCGTGCCATGGGCGCGCATCACCCAATGGCCCTGCACGCTGTGCATGAAGAAGGCGTTCTCGATCTCCCGTGCGGTCTGCTCGACCAGTTGGCGGATCAGGTGCTGGCTGCGCCGGTCATCCGGCGATTGCAACGCCGACACGTCCACCACCCCAAGCAGCTCGCCGGCCGGGTCGAACACCGGCGCCGCGGTGCAGGTCAGGCCAATGAACGCGGCGCGAAAGTGATCGCGCTTGTGCACCGTGACCGGCGCCTTGCTGGTCAGCACCGCCGCCACCCCACAGGTGCCCTCCTCGCCTTCCGACCAGCAGGTGCCCAGGTACAGCCCGGCCTTGCGGCAGTCGTTGCGGATCGCCGCCTCGACCCGGTAATCGATGGTGCGGCCCTGGGCATCGGTGAGCAGCACGCAGTAGTCGGCGCCACGCACCCGCTCATGCAGGCGTGCGACGGCATCGCTGGCGATGCGCAGGAACAGTTCGGCGCGCTCGCGGCATTCGTTGAGCAGGCTTTGCGAAAGGATGCGCGGGCCCTGCTGGGAGGCAGGGTCGAGGCGGTACAGCTCCATGGAACGGCGCCACGAGTCGAGGATCAGCGGCGGCACCGGCGCCTGGGGCAGGCGTTCGGCGTTCTTCAGCACCCGGCTGACGCAGTCGACATGGGCTTTGGAGTTCGCGGCAAGCATTGGGGCCCTCCGGTTCTCATTGTTCTTGTCGTTGTGCGGCCATTAAGCGCCAGCGCGGATACCCCGACAAGCGCTGTGTGATTGCCGGCCCACCTGAGACGCAGCGTCTCAGCGTCTCGCCCAGGCCCGCCCGGCCTGGCACCGGGCGTCTCGCCAAGGGCCTTCGCCAGGGCCCGTCAGCAGCGGCGCAAGCGCTCTGCTGCGGCACTCCCAGCGCCTTTGCAGAAACCTGGCACCGCGCTTGCTCCTGCCCTGGCAAACAACAATTCGAGGTGCGCCATGCCGCAACCCGCCGCTACCGTAGGGATCATCGCCAACCCTGCCTCCGGCCGTGACCTGCGCCGTCTGACCGCCAACGCCGGGCTGTACTCCAGCACCGACAAGGCCTCGGCGATCCAGCGCCTGCTGGCTGCCTTCGGTGCCTGCGGTATCGCAGGGGTGCTGCTGCCCACCGACATGACCGGCATCGCCGCCGCCGTGCTCAAGGCCAGCCAGGGCCCCGGTGCCCGCGAGCAGCACTGGCCAGCCCTGCAACTGCTCGACCTGCCACTGACCCAGACCGTGGCCGACACCCGCCTGGCTGCCCGGCGCATGGTCGAGGCCGGCGTGGCGATGATCGCCGTGCTCGGCGGCGACGGTACCCACAAGGCGGTGGCCGCCGAGGCCGGCGACGTACCGCTGCTGACGCTGTCCACCGGCACCAACAACGCCTTCCCCGAACTGCGTGAAGCCACCAGCGCCGGGCTGGCCGGTGGCCTGCTGGCCAGCGGGCGCATCCCGCCGAGCCTCGGCCTGCGCCGCAACAAACGGCTGCTGGTGAAGGTGCCCGAGCAGGGCCTGTGCGAATGGGCGCTGGTCGAGGTCGCCGTGTCGCCGCAGCCTTTCATCGGCGCCCGCGCCCTGAGCCGCAGCGATGACCTGGCCGAGGTCTTTGCCTGCTTCGCCGAACCCCACGCCATCGGCCTGTCCGCCCTGTGCGGGCTGTGGCAGCCGGTCTCGCGCCAGGCCCCGCACGGCGCCTGGGTACGCCTTGACGCCAGTGCCGACCAGGCCCTGCTCGCACCACTGGCCCCAGGCCTGCTGCAAGGCTGCGGGATCAGCGCCAGCGGCACGCTCATGCCCGGCATCCCTCAGCGCCTGAGCCTGGCCAGCGGCACCCTGGCCCTGGACGGCGAGCGCGAGATCGAGTTCGCCGCCCACGACACCCCGACCATCACCCTCGACGCCCAGGGCCCGCTGACCGTGGACGTCGAAGCCGTGCTCGCGCATGCCGCCCGCCATCACCTGCTGGCGGTCCCGCGCGGCCACCGGCTGCACCCTGCAACCCCGTGTTGAGACAACCCTGGAGAACAACAAGATGTCCAATCAGCTCAGTTCGCAACAGCTGCTGCATGCCTATGAAGTGATGCGCACCATCCGCGCCTTCGAAGAACGCCTGCACGTGGAGTTCGCCACCGGCGAGATCCCTGGCTTCGTCCACCTTTATGCCGGCGAAGAAGCCTCCGCCGCCGGGGTCATGGCCCACCTGCGCGACAGCGACTGCATCGCCTCCACCCACCGTGGCCATGGCCACTGCATCGCCAAGGGCGTCGACGTGTACGGGATGATGGCCGAGATCTACGGCAAGAAGACCGGCGTGTGCGGCGGCAAGGGCGGCTCGATGCACATCGCCGACCTGGAGAAAGGCATGCTCGGTGCCAATGGCATTGTCGGTGCCGGCGCGCCCCTGGTGGCCGGCGCCGCCCTGGCGGCCAAGCTCAAGGGCCGCGACGATGTATCGATCGCCTTCTTCGGCGATGGCGCCTCCAACGAGGGTGCCGTGTTCGAGGCGATGAACCTGGCCTCGATCATGAACCTGCCGTGCATCTTCGTCGCCGAGAACAACGGCTACGCCGAGGCCACCGCCTCGACCTGGTCGGTGGCCTGCGACCATATCGCCGACCGCGCCGCCGGCTTCGGCATGCCGGGCGTGACCATCGACGGCTTCGACTTCTTCGCCGTGCACGAAGCCGCCGGCGCCGCCATCGAACGCGCCCGCGCAGGCCAGGGGCCGTCGCTGATCGAGGTCAAGCTCAGCCGCTACTACGGCCATTTCGAAGGCGACGCCCAGACCTACCGCGCCCCGGACGAGGTGAAGAACCTGCGCGAGCAGCGCGACTGCCTGCTGCAGTTTCGCAACAAGACCACCCGCGCCGGCCTGCTCAGCCCGGAACAGCTCGACGCCATCGACGCCCGTGTTGCCGACCTGATCGAGGACGCCGTGCAGCGCGCCAAGTCCGACCCCAAGCCACAGCCCGCCGACCTGCTCACCGACGTCTACGTCAGCTACCCCTGAGCCCGGATTACAAGAACAAGAAGGAGCACCACCATGGCAAGAAAGATCAGCTACCAGCAGGCCATCAACGAAGCGCTGGCCCAGGAAATGCGCCGTGACAGCACGGTGTTCATCATCGGCGAGGACGTCGCCGGCGGCGCCGGTGCACCCGGCGAGGACGATGCCTGGGGCGGCGTGCTCGGCGTCACCAAGGGCCTGTACCACCAGTTCCCCGGCCGCGTGCTCGATGCACCGCTGTCGGAGATCGGCTATGTCGGGGCGGCCGTGGGCGCCGCCACCCAGGGCCTGCGACCGGTGTGCGAACTGATGTTCGTCGACTTCGCCGGCTGCTGCCTGGACCAGATCCTCAACCAGGCCGCCAAGTTCCGCTACATGTTCGGCGGCAAGGCGGTCACCCCGCTGGTGATGCGCACCATGTACGGCGCCGGCCTGCGCGCCGCCGCCCAGCACTCGCAGATGCTCACCTCGCTGTGGACCCATATCCCCGGCCTGAAGGTGGTGTGCCCGGCGACGCCGTACGACGCCAAGGGCCTGCTGATCCAGGCGATCCGCGACAACGATCCGGTGATCTTCTGCGAGCACAAGTTGCTGTACAGCATGCAGGGCGAGGTGCCGGAAGAGGTCTACACGGTGCCGTTCGGCGAGGCCAACTTCGTCCGCGACGGCGACGACATCACTCTGGTGAGCTACGGGCGCATGGTCCATGTGGCGCTGGAGGCGGCCAACAACCTGGCGCGCCAGGGCATCGACTGCGAAGTGCTGGACCTGCGCACCACCAGCCCATTGGATGAAGACAGCATCCTGGAAAGCGTCGAGAAGACCGGGCGCCTGGTGGTGATCGACGAAGCCAACCCACGCTGCTCGATGGCCACCGATATCAGTGCACTGGTGGCGCAGAAAGCGTTCGGCGCCCTCAAGGGCCCGATCGAGATGGTCACCGCGCCGCACACCCCGGTGCCGTTCTCCGACGCCCTGGAAGACCTGTACATCCCCGATGCGGCGAAGGTCGAGGCCGCCGTGCGCAAAGTGATCGAAGCTGCAAGGAGCGCCGCATGAGCCAGATCCACACACTGACCATGCCCAAGTGGGGCCTGTCGATGACCGAGGGCCGGGTGGACACCTGGCTCAAGCAGCAAGGCGATGAAATCCACAAGGGCGACGAAGTGCTGGACGTCGAGACCGACAAGATCAGCAGCAGCGTCGAAGCCCCGTTCAGCGGCGTATTGCGCCGGCTGGTGGCGCAGCCCGACGAAACCCTGCCGGTGGGCGCGCTGCTGGCGGTGGTGGTCGAAGGTGAAGCCGAAGAAGCCGAGATCGACGCCGTGGTGCAACGCTTCCAGGCCGAGTTCGTCGCCGAGGGCGGTGCTGAGCAAGCCCAGGGGCCGACGCCGCAGAAGGCCGAAGTGAACGGGCGCCTGCTGCGCTGGTTCGAGCTGGGCGAAGGCGGCACGCCGCTGGTGCTGGTGCACGGGTTCGGCGGCGACCTCAACAACTGGTTGTTCAACCACCCGGCATTGGCCGCCGAGCGGCGGGTCATCGCCCTCGACCTGCCCGGCCATGGCGAGTCGGCCAAGGCCCTGCAACAGGGCGATCTGGATGAACTGAGCGACGCGGTGCTGGCCCTGCTCGACCACCTGGACATACCCCGTGCGCACCTGGCCGGCCACTCCATGGGCGGCGCGGTCAGCCTCAACCTCGCCCGCCGGGCGCCCCAGCGCGTGGCCAGCCTGAGCCTGATCGCCAGCGCCGGGCTCGGCGAGGCCATCAATGGCCAGTACCTGCAAGGCTTCGTCGCCGCCGCCAACCGCAATGCGCTGAAGGGGCCGATGAGCCTGCTGTTCGCCGACCCGGGGCTGGTCACCCGGCAACTGCTCGAAGACATGCTCAAGTTCAAGCGCCTGGAGGGCGTCGACAGCGCACTGCAGCAACTGTCGGCTGCCCTGGCCGACGGCGACCGGCAGCGCCACGACCTGCGCGCCGTGCTCGGCCAGCACCCGGCGCTGGTGCTGTGGGGCGCCGCCGACGCGATCATCCCGGCCAGCCATGCAGATAGCCTGGACGCCGAGGTGCAGGTGATCCCGGCAGTCGGCCACATGGTGCAGATGGAAGCCGCCGAGCAGGTCAACCAGCAGCTGCTGGCCTTCCTGCGCAAGCACTGACCCTTTTACGTGAGCCTGGAGAACAACAATGAACGACCTGAGCCACACCCATATGCGCGCCGCCGTCTGGCATGGCCGCCACGATATCCGCGTCGAACAGGTGCCGCTGCCCGCCGACCCGCCGCCCGGCTGGGTGCAGATCAAGGTGGACTGGTGCGGCATCTGCGGCTCGGACCTGCACGAGTACGTCGCCGGCCCCGTGTTCATCCCGGTCGAGGCGCCGCACCCACTGACCGGCATCCAGGGTCAGTGCATCCTCGGCCACGAGTTCTGCGGCGAGATCGTCCAGCTCGGGGACGGCGTGCAGGGCTACGCCGTGGGTGACCCGGTGGCGGCGGATGCCTGCCAGCACTGCGGCACTTGCTACTACTGCACCCACGGCCTGTACAACATCTGCGAGCAGTTGGCCTTCACCGGGCTGATGAACAACGGCGCCTTCGCCGAGCGGGTCAACGTGCCGGCCAACCTGCTGTACAAGCTGCCCGAGGGCTTCCCGCGCGAGGCAGGGGCGCTGATCGAGCCGCTGGCGGTGGGCATGCACGCGGTGAAGAAGGCCGGCAGCCTGCTGGGGCAGAACGTAGTGGTGGTCGGTGCCGGCACCATCGGCCTGTGCACCATCATGTGCGCCAAGGCCGCCGGTGCGGCGCAGGTGATCGCCCTGGAAATGTCCTCGGCGCGCAAGGCCAAGGCACTGGAAGTGGGAGCCAGCAGCGTGCTCGACCCCAGCCAGTGCGACGCCCTGGCCGAGATCCACGCACTGACCGGCGGGCTGGGGGCCGATGTGAGTTTCGAGTGCATCGGCAACAAGCACACCGCCAAGCTGGCCATCGACACGATTCGCAAGGCCGGCAAGTGCGTGCTGGTGGGCATTTTCGAAGAACCCAGCGAATTCAACTTCTTCGAACTGGTGGCCACCGAGAAACAGGTGCTCGGCGCGCTGGCCTACAACGGCGAGTTCGCCGACGTGATCGCCTTCATCAATGACGGGCGACTGGATATCCGGCCGCTGGTGACCGGGCGTATCGGGCTGGAGCAGATCGTCGAGCTGGGCTTCGAGGAGTTGGTCAACAACAAGGAGCACAACGTGAAGATCATCGTTTCGCCGGGCGCGTCGTGAGTGGTGAAAGGGCCCAGGCGCCAAAACCGATCGGTTAAGCGGCTTGCGGCCCTTTCGCTGGCAAGCCAGCTCCCACAGTGACAGCGCATGCCTTCAGGCCTTGCGCTCCTACAGCGGACGTGCAAGTTCATAGAGCGGGGGCTGGCTTGCCAGCGACTGGCTGCGCAGCAGCGCCCGGCTACTGCTGCCAGGCCAGCAGGAGCGAGGCTGCCTGCTCGGACCAAGCCTGCTGGTAACCCTGGATATACCCATGCAGGGCATCGCCGGCATGACCTTGCTCCAGCAGTGCCTGCAGGTCCATCACATGATCGAACAGCACCTCGCGCAGGCGCTGCACATAAAGCGTCGAATCCATCAGATCGGCGGGGCGTCGCGACCAGTGGCGCCGCAGGGCGTCGTCATAGGCAGTGATGAAACGCACACTGACACTTTCGATCACGATTTCCACGCTTTCATGCTGGCTTGCCGGCACCTGCTCTCGCCATGGCTGCTCGGCGTCTGCCTCAGTCTCCGCAAACAACCCGCTGGCCCGCATGACCGAGGCCTGGTAAAGCGCCGACAGCAGCTCCGGGGTGAACGCCACTTCGGGCACCAGAAACTGGAACTCGACCGCGATCTGCTCTTCGATCACCGCCTGCAGCGGCATCTGCGTGGCCAGACGCTCTTCGACGATTTCGCCCCATTGAGTCATCCGCGCTGCCAGTGTTTCGTTGGTCATCATCAGTACCTCACAGTGAATGTGCCTGCAGTCTGACGCTGACCAGAGACGGATCCGCGGTATCTATTGCTATGCCCCGCTCGCCGCCTCACTCCCTTTTAGCGCCCGCCTGACGTAAACTGGCGCCCTTTCGCGCAGCCTCGGGCTGCCCCTGTCGATTTACCAAAGGTGCCCGCCATGCCCTGGCTGCAAGTACGCCTGGCCATCAGCCCGGAACAAGCCGAAACCTACGAAGACGCCCTGCTGGAAGTGGGTGCTGTGTCGGTGACCTTCATGGACGCCGAAGACCAGCCGATCTTCGAACCGGACCTCAACACCACCCCACTGTGGTCGCACACCCACCTGCTGGCACTGTTCGAGGCCGACACCCAGCCCGACGCGGTATTCGCCCACCTGGCCCTGCTGACCGGCGCCGCACTGCCTGAGCACCAGGCCGAGGTGATCGAGGACCAGGACTGGGAACGCAGCTGGATGGACGGTTTCCAGCCCATGCGCTTCGGCCAGCGCCTGTGGATCGTGCCGAGCTGGCACGAGGCGCCGGAAAAGGACGCGGTCAACCTGCTGCTCGACCCGGGCCTGGCGTTCGGCACCGGCACCCACCCGACCACTGCCCTGTGCCTGGAATGGCTCGACGGCCAACAGCTGCAAGGCACCCAGGTGCTGGACTTCGGCTGCGGCTCGGGCATCCTCGCCATCGCCGCGCTGCTGCTTGGCGCCCGTGAAGCGGTCGGCACCGACATCGACGTGCAGGCGCTGGAAGCCTCGCGCGACAATGCCCAACGCAATGGCATCACCGACGACAGGTTCCCCCTGTACCTGCCCGAGCACATGCCGGCCATGCAGGCCGACGTGCTGGTCGCCAACATCCTGGCCGGCCCGCTGGTGGCGCTGGCGCCGCAACTTTCCGGCCTGGTACGCCCCGGCGGCCTGCTGGCGCTGTCGGGCATCCTTGCCGAACAGGGTGAGGAAGTGGCCGCGGCCTACGCCGCCGACTTCGACCTGGACCCGATCGCCGTGCGCGACGGCTGGGTACGGATCAGTGGTCGCCGCCGCTAAGCGCGCCTAGACTCAACACCTGCACAGCCCCCCGGACCGCCGCATGACCGACAGTTTCGTCACCCAGTGCCCACATTGCCAGACCAGCTTTCGCGTCACCCATCACCAGTTGAGCGTGGCGCGTGGCGTGGTGCGCTGCGGCAACTGCCTGCAGGTGTTCAACGCCGCCAAGCAGTTGCTGGAGCAGAATCGCGCGGCGACGGGGCAGCCAGCCGCCCCGGCCGCCGAGCCTGAGCAGGCGGCCGAGCCGGTCGTGGCACAGGTCGTGGCACCGGCCATCGAGCCGGTGCCGCCGGTCAAGCAGGACTGGGCCAGCACCGCCGAGGCGCTGGAAGACTTCGACCTCGATCAGGAGCTGGCTCGCCTGGAACGGCGCAGCCCCGGCGACCGGCGGGCCGCCACACCAGCACCCACCTTGCATGCCAGCCGTGACGAGCACGGCGTCGACGAACACAGCGACGAGCCGTTCGGCACCGCCACCGACGACCCTGTCGAACCCGTGGCGCAGCACACCGAGGCGCCGGTACTGGTCGAACAGGAGCCGTTGGACCTGGAGCCGGCTGCCGACGAACGCACCGAGCCGACCCTGGGCAGCGCCGAGTTCGACCTCGACGACGAACCGGCCGTCAGCCACCCACCACAGGATGATGACCTCGATGTGCCGGTCGAGCGCATGCCCAGCCGCGACGAGCCGCTCCCCGAGCCAGGCCTGTCGGCACTGGACGACGGCCTGCGCAGCGAACGCCTGTCGGCCCGCGATGCGGACGAACTGGACGAACAGCCCGACGAGCGTGTGGAGCCGAGCCTGGCGCTCAAACCCGAGCGCGCGCGCAAGGAACCTCTGGTCGATGTGGTCGACGACCCCTTGCAACTGGGCTGGGAAAAACCCGCCGCAAACTGGGGCAAGCGCCTGTTGTGGGGGCTGCTGACGCTGCTGGCGGCCGGTTTGCTGGCATTCCAGTACATCTGGTACCACTTCGACGAAATGGCTCGCCAGGACCAGTACCGCCCGTGGTTCCAACAGCTGTGCCCGATGGTTGGCTGCCAGGTGCCGACCCGCGTCGACATCTCGCGGATCAAGAGCAGCAACCTGGTGGTGCGCAGCCACCCTGACTTCAAAGGCGCGCTGATCGTCGATGCGATCATCTACAACCGCGCCCCCTTCGCCCAGCCTTTCCCGCTGCTGGAGCTGCGTTTCGCCGACCTCAATGGGCAACTGATCGCCAGCCGGCGCTTCAAGCCCAGCGAGTACCTGTCGGGGGAGCTGGCCGGCCGTGGCGAGATGCCCAGCCAGACACCGATCCACATCGCCCTGGACATCCTCGACCCGGGGCCCAAGGCGGTGAACTACAGCCTGAGCTTCCGCTCGCCGGAGTGATCCGGCCCTGCCCAGCGCCGGCTCACCGGCGCCAACCGGCTGTCCCAAACCCCTGGGCATAACGCCGCAACTGTTCAGATTTTATCCAGATTCATCTTTATCCGGTCATCGAGAGCGGGTATTATGCCCACCCTTTTTCGACTCCAATGATTCGGCCCCACAACAGGGAACACCTATGTCGGCGGTACGCATCGGCCCATACACACTGCACAACAACCTGATCCTTGCGCCAATGGCCGGGGTCACGGACCAACCTTTCCGTACGCTGTGCAAACGCCTGGGGGCGGGCATGGTGGTGTCGGAAATGGTGTCCAGCGACATGAGCCTGTGGAACAGCCGCAAGTCGAGCCTGCGCCGCATCCACGAAGGCGATCCCGAGCCGCGCTCGGTACAGATCGCCGGCGGTGATGCGCAGATGATGGCAGCCGCTGCACGGGCCAACGTCGAAGCTGGCGCCCAGATCATCGACATCAACATGGGTTGCCCGGCAAAAAAAGTCTGCAACAAGGCCGCCGGCTCTGCTTTATTGAGAGACGAAGCCCTGGTCAGCGAGATCCTCCACGCCGTGGTCGGCGCTGTCGAGGTGCCGGTGACCCTGAAGATTCGCACCGGCTGGGACCGGGCGAACAAGAACGGCCTGAACGTGGCGAAGATCGCCGAACAGGCCGGCATCCAGGCGCTGGCGGTGCATGGCCGCACACGCGCCGACCTGTACACCGGTGACGCCGAGTACGACACCATCGCCGCGATCAAGCAGGCGGTGTCGATCCCGGTATTCGCCAACGGCGACATCACCTCGCCGGAAAAGGCCCGGGCGGTGCTGGACGCCACCGGGGTCGACGGCCTGCTGATCGGCCGTGCCGCCCAGGGGCGGCCGTGGATTTTCCGCGAGATCGAGCATTACCTGCGCACCGGCGAGCACCTGCCCGCCCCTGCGCTGGACGAAGTGGAACGCATTCTGCTGGAACACCTGGCCGCGTTGCATGCCTTCTACGGCGATGTGATGGGCGTGCGGATCGCCCGCAAGCACGTTGGCTGGTACCTGGCAACCCGACCTGGCGGCAAGGAGTTCCGCAGCCAGTTCAACGCTTTGCAAGACACACAAGCGCAGTGCGCCAACGTTCAGGCTTATTTCGCCGAACGTCGACAGAGCCTTGGGACAGAGGACGAACAAGGGGTGGCCGCATGACGATGATGACCGAGACATTAGTGAGTGGAACAACGCCCGTGAGCGATAACGCCAACCTCAAGCAGCACCTGAACACGCCGAGCGAGGAGGGCCAGACCCTGCGCGACAGCGTCGAGAAGGCGCTGCACAACTACTTCGCCCACCTGGAAGGCGCTACCGTCACGGACGTGTACAACCTGGTGCTCTCCGAAGTCGAGGCGCCCCTGCTCGAAAGCGTGATGAACTACGTCAAGGGCAACCAGACCAAGGCCAGCGAGATGCTCGGGCTCAACCGAGGCACGCTGCGCAAGAAGCTCAAGCAGTACGATCTGTTGTAAGGCCAGAACCCCAACCAAAAAGGCGCTCGTAACGAGGCGCCTTTTTTGCTGACTCCACCGCGTTATGGAATCTGAAATGACCGACCAGACTACCCGCCTGCCGATCCGCCGCGCTTTGATCAGCGTCTCCGACAAGACCGGGATCCTCGAATTTGCCCGTGAGCTGCAACAGCTCGGTGTCGAGATCCTGTCCACCGGCGGCACCTACAAGCTGCTCAAGGACAACGGCGTCAACGCGGTGGAAGTGGCCGACTACACCGGCTTCGCCGAAATGATGGATGGCCGGGTCAAGACCCTGCATCCGAAGATCCACGGCGGCATCCTCGGCCGTCGCGGCACCGACGACGCCATCATGAACGAGCACGGCATCAAGCCGATCGACCTGGTCGCGGTCAACCTGTACCCGTTCGAAGCCACCATCAGCAAGCCGGGTTGCGACCTGCCGACTGCCATCGAGAACATCGACATCGGCGGCCCGACCATGGTCCGTTCGGCAGCCAAGAACCACAAAGACGTGGCCATCGTGGTCAACGCCAGCGACTACGCCGGTATCGTCGAAGGCCTGAAGGCCGGTGGCCTGACCTACGCCCAGCGCTTCGACCTGATGCTCAAGGCGTTCGAGCACACCGCCGCCTACGACGGCATGATCGCCAACTACATGGGCAGCATCGACCAGACCCAGGACACCCTGTCCACCGAAGGCCGCAGCGAGTTCCCGCGCACCTTCAACAGCCAGTTCGTCAAGGCCCAGGAAATGCGCTACGGCGAGAACCCGCACCAGAGCGCGGCGTTCTACGTTGAAGCGAAGAAAGGCGAAGCCAGCATCTCCAGCGCCATCCAGCTGCAAGGCAAGGAGCTGTCGTTCAACAACGTGGCCGACACCGACGCCGCGCTGGAATGCGTGAAGAGCTTCGTCAAGCCGGCCTGCGTCATCGTCAAGCATGCCAACCCGTGCGGCGTCGCGGTCGTGCCGGAAAACGAAGGCGGCATCCGCAAGGCCTACGACCTGGCCTACGCCACCGACACCGAATCGGCCTTCGGCGGCATCATCGCCTTCAACCGCGAGCTGGATGGCGAAACGGCGCAAGCCATCGTCGACCGCCAGTTCGTCGAAGTGATCATCGCCCCGAAAATCTCCCAGGCCGCACGCGACGTGGTGGCCGCCAAGCAGAACGTACGCCTGCTGGAGTGCGGCGAGTGGCCAGCCGAGCGTGCCGCCGGTTGGGACTTCAAGCGCGTCAACGGTGGCCTGCTGGTGCAGAGCCGCGATATCGGCATGATCACTGCCGATGACCTGAAGATCGTCACCAAGCGTGCGCCGACCGAACAGGAAGTCCACGACCTGGTGTTTGCCTGGAAAGTCGCCAAGTTCGTCAAGTCCAACGCCATCGTCTACGCCAAGCAGCGCCAGACCATCGGTGTCGGCGCCGGCCAGATGAGCCGCGTCAACTCGGCGCGCATCGCCGCCATCAAGGCCGAACATGCTGGCCTGCAGGTACAGGGTGCGGTCATGGCCTCGGATGCGTTCTTCCCGTTCCGTGACGGCATCGACAACGCGGCTAAAGTGGGTATCAGCGCGGTCATCCAGCCGGGCGGCTCGATGCGCGATGCCGAAGTCATCGCCGCCGCCGACGAGGCCGGTATCGCGATGGTGTTCACCGGCATGCGCCACTTCCGCCATTAATCAGATGCCTGGCTGACCCCATCCCCTGTGGGAGCGGGTTTACCCGCGAATGCGATGCTGGGTTCACCGCCGTATTCGCGGGTGAACCCGCTCCCACAGGCCGGGGGTTAGCCGACAAACAGAGGTTTTGACATGAAAGTTTTGATCATCGGCAGCGGCGGCCGTGAGCACGCCCTGGCCTGGAAAGTCGCCCAGGACCCACGGGTCGAGAAAGTCTTCGTGGCGCCAGGCAACGCCGGCACCGCCACCGAAGCCAAGTGCGAAAACGTCGCCATCGACGTGACCGCCCTGGAGCAACTGGCCGACTTCGCCGAAAAGAACGTTGACCTGACCATCGTCGGCCCCGAGGCCCCGCTGGTCATCGGCGTGGTCGACCTGTTCCGCAGCCGCGGCCTGGACTGCTTCGGTCCGACCAAGGGCGCTGCCCAGCTGGAAGGCTCCAAGGCCTTCACCAAGGACTTCCTGGCCCGCCACAAGATCCCGACCGCCGACTACCAGAACTTCACCGAGATCGAGCCGGCCCTGGCTTACCTGCGTGAAAAAGGCGCACCGATCGTGATCAAGGCCGACGGCCTGGCCGCCGGTAAAGGCGTGATCGTTGCCATGACCCTGCAGGAAGCCGAAGACGCCGTGCGCGACATGCTCGCCGGCAACGCCTTCGGTGAAGCCGGTTCGCGCGTGGTAATCGAAGAGTTCCTCGACGGCGAGGAAGCCAGCTTCATCGTCATGGTCGACGGCCACAACGTGCTGCCGATGGCCACCAGCCAGGACCACAAGCGTGTCGGCGACCAGGACACCGGCCCGAACACCGGCGGCATGGGCGCTTACTCCCCGGCCCCGGTGGTCACCGCCGACGTGCACCAGCGCGTGATGGACCAGGTGATCTGGCCGACCGTGCGCGGCATGGCCGAGGAAGGCAACGTCTACACCGGCTTCCTCTACGCAGGCCTGATGATCGACAAGGCGGGCAACCCCAAGGTCATCGAATTCAACTGCCGCTTCGGCGACCCGGAAACCCAGCCAGTCATGCTGCGCCTGGAGTCGAGCCTGGTGCTGCTGGTCGAAGCCGCCTTCGCCAAGGCCCTGGACAAAGTCGAAGCGCAGTGGGACCCGCGCCCGAGCCTGGGCGTGGTGCTGGCTGCCGGTGGCTACCCGGGTGACTACGCCAAGGGCGCTGCGATCAGCGGCCTGGACGCTGCCGCCAAACTCGAAGGCAAGGTGTTCCATGCCGGTACCGCGCTCAAGGATGGCCAGGTGGTCAGCGCCGGTGGCCGCGTGCTCTGCGCCACCGCCATGGGCGATACCGTCGAGGCCGCCCAGCAACAGGCCTACCGCCTGGCCAAAGAGGTCAAGTGGGAAGGCAGCTTCTACCGTAACGACATCGGCTACCGGGCCATTGCCCGCGAGCGCGGTGAACACCAGCAGTGATGCTGTAGCCCTGGGCCGTTGCGCACGGCCCTCGGCTCGTCGGCAAGGCCCCCGCGGGGCCTTGCCTTCGCCTTGGCGCGCCGCGCATAGTTGCTATCCGGCACATTAGCTAAGAAGGGATTTCGTCGTGCGTCGGCTTCGGATTGCCACAGCCCTGATCATCAGCCTGCTGACCCTGTTCTGCCTGCTCCCGGCTGCGGCCGAAGACGCCGGCGGCTGGTCGGTGCTGCTCGACGAACAGGCCAATCTGCAGCTTTCCGACGTACGCTCCGAGCGTTACCGCAACCAGTTCAGCCCCCTGCCGCTCGACGAACTGGACGCTGCCCTCCCCGACCAGGCCCTGTGGCTGCACTACCGCCTGGAACCCGGCGAGCAGGAGCAGTTGCTGCGCATCTTCGCCCCCGACCTGTCACGCATCGACCTCTACGCCCTCGAAGGCGGCAAGCTGCTGCGCCAGCTGCACCACGGGCGCCAGGGCGAGACCAGCACCCTGTCGGTCAATGGCAGCGACCACGTGTTGCCACTGCCACGCAGCAGCCAGGCGGTGGATGTGTACCTGCGACTGGTGTCGGAACACCAGTTGCGCCCGGCCATCAGCCTGGAACCTGCCGCCGAGGCCGCCGCCGACCAGCGCCAGCCGCTGCTGTTCGGCCTGTTGTTCGGTGGCCTGCTGATGCTGATCCTGCACAACCTGATCCGCTTCGCCTACAGCCGCTCCAGCACCACCCTGATCCTGGCGCTCTACCACGCCCTGATGCTGCTCAGCGCACTCATTCTGCTCAACCTCAGCGGCCCCTGGTGGCACCTGTGGTACAGCGCCCAGACCCCAGCCGCCTACCTGACCCTGGTGCTGGCCGGGCTTTCCGGCCTCTACTTCACCCTGCATTTCTTCGCCCCCTGCAGCTCGGCACGGGTGAATCGCCTGCTGCATGCAGAGATGCTGGTGGCCGCTGTCAGTGGCCTGGTACTGCTGTTCGTCGACACCCTGCCGCTGAACCTGATGACCTACGCCCTGATGGCCCTGGGCAGCCTGAGCATGCTGCTGGTCAGCAGCTATCACTGGTACAAGGGCTACGGGCCGGCGCGGCTGTTTGCCCTGGCCATGCTGGTGTACAACGTCGGCGGCCTGGTGCTGCTGCCGGCACTGCTCGGCCTCACGCGTACCCCCACCCCCTGGCTGCTGTGCATCCTGATGGTGCTGACGGTGGTCAGCGGCCTGCTGCTCAACCTGGCCGTCAGCGAGCGCCTGCGGCGCATCAGCGAAGAGCGCTTCCGCGCCAGCCGAGCCCTGGCCGCCAGCGACGCCGAGATCAACGCCAAGGCCGAGTTCCTGGCCAAGATCAGCCACGAGATCCGCACCCCCATGAACGGCGTGCTGGGCATGACCGAGCTGCTGCTGGGCACGCCCCTGTCGGTCAAGCAGCGCGACTACGTGCAGACCATCCACAGCGCCGGCAACGAACTGCTCACCCTGATCAACGAAATCCTCGACATCTCCAAGCTCGAATCGCGGCAGATCGAACTGGACGACGTGCAGTTCGACCTCAACGCCTTGATCGAAGACTGCCTGAACATCTTCCGGGCCAAGGCCGAGCAGCAGAACATCGAGCTGATCAGTTTCACCCAGCCACAGGTGCCACGGGTGATCAGCGGCGACCCGACCCGCCTGCGCCAGGCCCTGTCGAGCCTGCTCGACAATGCGCTGAAGAACACCGAACAGGGCGAGATCCTGCTGGTGGTGGCCCTCGACCAGCGCGGCGACACCCCGCGCCTGCGCATTGCCGTGCAGGACAGTGGCGCCCCCATGGCGCCGGCCGAGCGCGACGCCCTGCTGCAGGCCGAACTGCACAGCCGCCACTTCCTCTCCAGCAACAAGCTCGGCGGCCACCTCGGGCTGGTGATCGCCAAGCAGCTGATCGGCCTGATGCAGGGTGAGTTCGGCATCAAGACCAGCACCAGCATGGGCAACACACTGTGGCTGACGCTGCCGCTGGACCCGCACCGCCTGGAGCAACCGCCGACCGACCTCGACAGCCCGCTGCGCGACGCGCGGGTGCTGGTGGTCGACGACAACGACACCTGCCGCAAGGTCCTGGTGCAGCAATGCAGCGCCTGGGGCATGAACGTCAGCGCCGTGCCTTCCGGCAAGGAGGCGCTGGCCCTGCTGCGCACCAAGGCGCACCTGCGTGACTATTTCGACGTAGTGCTGCTCGACCAGAACATGCCCGGCATGACAGGCATGCAGCTGGCGGCGAAGATCAAGGAAGACCCAAGTCTGAACCACGACATCCTGGTGGTCATGCTCACCGGCATCAGCAACGCGCCGAGCAAGGTCATCGCCCGCAATGCCGGGGTCAAGCGCATCCTTGCCAAGCCCGTGGCCGGCTACACGCTCAAGACCACCCTGGCCGAAGAGCTGGCCCTGCGCGGCCGCGAGCAGGCCGCACTGCCATTGCCACCGGGCATCCAGCAACCCCTGGACCTGCCGCACGACTTCCGCGTACTGGTGGCCGAGGACAACAGCATCTCGACCAAGGTCATCCGCGGCATGCTCGGCAAGCTCAACCTCGAACCGGACACCGCCAGCAACGGTGAAGAGGCCCTGCAGGCGATGAAAGCCAAGCGCTACGACCTGGTGCTGATGGACTGCGAAATGCCGGTGCTCGACGGTTTCTCCGCCACGCAACTGCTGCGTGCCTGGGAAAGTGCCAACCAGCGCCCGCGCACCCCGGTGGTGGCGCTGACCGCGCACATCCTCGCCGAACACAAGGAACGCGCACGCCTGGCCGGCATGGACGGGCACATGGCCAAGCCGGTGGAGCTGTCGCAGCTGCGTGAGCTGATCCAGTTCTGGGCGGGGCAGCGCCAGGTGGTCACCGCGCCTCTCGAGTGATGCGACTGGCCCTATCGCCGGCAAGCCGGCTCCCACACTGACCGCGCTAACCTCGAGGCAAGCATCGTACCTGTGGGAGCTGGCTTGCCAGCGATGAGGCCAGCACTGACAACATAAGACAGTTGCTCCCACACTGGCCGCGCCGACCTCGAGGCAAGCATCGTACCTGTGGGAGCTGGCTTGCCAGCGATGAGGCCAGCACTGACAACATAAGACAGTTGCTCCCACACTGGCCGCGCCGACCTCAAGCCTTGTGCAGTTCCTGTGGGAGCCGCCCGGCTACAGGGGCGCGAAGCGGCCCCAACAACCGTCAAACCTGCTGATACACTTGCCCGCACCTACTCCCGCCGTGGACCCACCCCCATGCTCCATGAGTTGTTCAGCGTCTACCTGAAAATGCTCGTGCTCTACAGCCCGTTCTTCGTGCTGTCGTGCTTCATCAGCCTGACCCGTGGCCATTCCAGCAAGGAGCGCAAACAACTGGCCTGGCGCGTGGCCATCGCCACGCTCATCGCCAGCGTGCTGCTGTACCTGTTCGGGCGGGTGATCTTCGGCGTGTTTGGCATCACCGCCGACGCCTTCCGTATCGGCGCAGGCTCGGTGCTGTTCATCTCGGCGCTGGCCATGGCCCAGGGCAAGTCGGCGATCCAGACCGACAATGTGCAGCAGGACGTGACCATCGTGCCGTTGACCATCCCACTGACCGTCGGCCCGGGCACCATCGGTGCGCTGCTGGTGATGGGGGTGGGCCAACCGCACTGGGACGACAAGCTGCTGGCCATCGTCAGTATCGCCCTGGCCAGCTTCACCGTCGGCCTGGTGCTGTATCTCTCGCACCGCATTGAACGCCTGCTCGGCGACCAGGGCCTGCAGATCGTCAGCCGGCTGATGGGCCTGTTCGTCTGCGCCCTGGCGGCGCAGATCATCTTCACCGGGATCAAGGGCTACATGCTGCCCTAACGCGCCTTAGCTCATCTTGCAAATCCTTGAGTCAGAACCCGGCGGATACCGAGTGAGACTCGAAGGCTATGCAGGTAAGCATGTGCCGTGCAGCAGGTCAGGGCTTCGCGGGGTACCAGCGCGGCGTGTAGACCCACTGGTTGCCATCGGCACGGGGGAAGGTGCAGGTGGTCGACGAACCGACCAGCACCATGGTGCGCATGTCGACCATCTCGGGCACCAGCTCGCCCAAGGTGACTGTCCTGAGGGTCTGCCCCGGGCGCCCGATATCACGCCCCAGCACCACCGGCGTGTGCGCCTGGCGATGGCGGCGCACCACTTCCAGCGCATGGCCCAGCTGATGCGGCCGCGACCTGGAGATCGGGTTGTAGAACGCCAGCACCAGGTCGGCCTGGGCCGCCAGGTCGAGGCGTTTTTCGATGATCGACCAGGGCTTGAGGTTGTCCGACAGCGACATCACGCAGAAGTCGTGGCCCAAGGGTGCCCCGGCTTGTGCGGCGGTGGCCAATGAGGCAGAGACGCCCGGCAGGATCTCAAGGTCAACCCGCTGCCAGGCCGGGTCACTGGATTCGTGCAGCGCCTCGAGCACCGCGGCGGCCATGGCGAACACACCCGGGTCGCCCGACGACACCACCACCACCGAGCGCCCTTGCGCCGCCAGCTCGAAGGCATGGCGGGCACGCTGCATCTCTTCGCGGTTGTCGGTGCAGTGCAGCACCTGGTCGTCGCGGAACGGGCCGGCCATGCGCACGTAGGTTTCATAGCCCAGTACATCCTGGGCCCGGGCCAGTTCGGCCTTGACCGCCGGCACCATCAACTCGGCGGCGCCAGGGCCCAGGCCGATCACGGCCAGGCGGCCGCGACGGCGACCCAGTTGCGCGCTGTCGACCGGCATTGCAGCAACCGCCACAGCCAACCCGGCATGGGTTTCGACCCGTGCCTGCGGCAGTGTATCGGCCAGCATCTGCTCAAGGCTGCTGGCAGCAGGGGCGAAGCGCAGGGCAAGGTTCAGGCTTTGCGCAGCCTCGTGCAGAGCCGGCTCGGCCATGTCGGCTTCGCTTGCCAGCAAGCAGGCCAGCGCCGCTTCGGCGATACCCGCCGCCTGCAAGGCTTGACGCACCTGCCGAGCCAGGTCGGCGCCACCGGCCGCAACCGCCACCACCACGCAACGGGCATGGATCACCAGCTCATCGCGGTTGGCCGGGCGCACCGCACTGCCCACATGCAGGGTGCGCTGCGCATTGTCACTGACCGGCAGCTGGGCACGGTCGAGCCAGGGTGCATCGCCTTCGATGCGCAGCGTTTCCCCGGCCAGCAAGTCGGATACAAAGCGCTTGCCCTGCTCCAGGTCCGCCAGGGCATAACCCTCTGGCGGATTGAGCAGGCAGGTGCCGAAACGCAGCTCGCCGCTGGTGGTGATCGCGGCATTCACGCCCAGTACCTCGGCGATTTCCCGGGCCATGACATTGACCCCGCCCAGCCCCCCGAGCAGCGGCACCACGGCGCTGCCGTCCTCGGCCACGGCCAGCACCGGTGGCTCACTGCCTTTCTCGTCGAGCAGCGGCGCCAGGCTGCGGATCACGATACCGGCCGCGCACAGGGCGATGATCGGGGTGTCCTGCCGATACAGGGCCCGCAGGGTGTCGCCGAATGCGCTGTAGTAACTGTCGGCCCCCTCCACGCGCCCTTGCAGGCCATGGATCACGGCCTGTGGATAACGTTGCTGAATGCGCTGCGCGGTCGCCAGGCTGCCGGGGCCGAGAATGACGATGGCCGGTGCATTGTTCATCCCTGCCATTTTTCACCCGGCACGATGATCAGCGAGAAGTACGGCGAGGACTGTGGGTCGACCTCGTCCAGCGCGACGATTTTCTGGTTGGCCATGGTCGCCCGCTCGACGTACAGCGCGCGGCCATCCATGCCCAGTTCGGTGAGCGCCTGGCGAACCTTGGGGAAGTTGCGCCCCAGCTTCATGATCACCGCCGCATCGGCATCGGCCAGGCGCCGCTTGAGCTCGTCGGCAGGCAGCACGCCGGAGAGCACGGTCAGGGTCTGGTTGCGATACACCAATGGCGCGCCCAGCACCGAGGCCCCCCCGAGCATCGAGCAGACGCCCGGGATCACCTGGGCCTCGTAGCGCGACGCCAGGCGGTCATGCAGGTACATGTAGGAGCCGTAGAAGAACGGGTCGCCCTCGCAGATCACCGCCACATCGCGGCCGGCGTCGAGGTGTTCGGCCACCTGCACACTGGCTTCGTCGTAGAAGTCGCTGATCACCTGTTCGTAGGACAGCGGCGCCGGCAGCGCTTCGGTAGTCACCGGGTACACCAGCGGCAGCAGGGTCTGCGCGGCCTGCAGGTGCGCCTCGATGATGCCGAAGGCGTTGCCACGCTTGCCCTTGGCCACGAAGTACGCCACCACCGGCGCTTCACGCAGCAGGCGCAGGGCCTTGACCGTGATCAGTTCGGGGTCGCCCGGGCCCACGCCCAGGCCCAGCAGTCGTCCGCGTGCCTGCATCATTCCACCTCCGTGGCGAGGGCATTGACCGCGGCGGCGGCCATGGCACTGCCGCCCAGGCGGCCCTGCATGATCACGAAGGGCACGCCGCGGCTGTCGGCGGCGAGCATGGCCTTGGACTCGGCAGCCCCGACAAAGCCGACCGGGAAGCCAAGGATCAGCGCAGGCTTGGGTGCACCGGCATCGATCATTTCCAGCAGGTAGAACAACGCGGTCGGCGCGTTGCCGATCACCACCACGCTGCCTTCCAGGTGCGGGCGCCACAGCTCCAGGGCCACCGCCGAGCGAGTGTTGCCCTCGGCCTTGGCCAGCTCCGGCACGCTGGGGTCGCGCAGGGTGCAGATCACCGGGTTGTTCGCCGGCAGGCGCGCGCGGGTGATGCCTTCGGCGACCATGTGCGCGTCACACAGGATCGGCGCCCCCTTGGCCAGGGCTTCACGCCCGGCGGTGCCGGCGCCCTCGGAGAACTGCAGGCCGTCGATGGCCTCGACCATGCCGCAGGCATGGATCACGCGCACGGCGAGCTTCTCCAGGTCGGCGGGAATGCGCTCGAGCCGGGCCTCCTCGCGAATGATGCGGAAGGAATTGCGATAGATCTCCTGACCATCGCGGATGTAATCAATCATCAAGGTGCTCCGTCGGCAGGTCGAGCATGGCGCCTGCTTCTTCTGGGGTGAGGTTGGCGGCGCACAGCCTGCCGAAACCCGGCAGGCGCGCATCGCGCAGGTAAAGGTCGTAGCGGCCCGGGGCGCAGGCCAGCAAGGTGGCCGGGGCGACATGGGCCACGGCGCAGGAACGGGGGCAGGCGGACAGGTGCACGCTGGCGGGGGCGCCATGCTGCAGCCGAGCGGCCAGGGCAACGGCGTCGGCCTTGGTGTCGGCCAGGGCCTTGGCACAGCCGCTGGAGCCGGTGCAGGCGGTGACACGGGCCAGTGGCTGGTCAGGGGCGCAGAGCAGGCCCAGCGCCGCGAGCTGATCGCGGGCCTGGTCGATAGCGTCCTGGGCGACCGAAGTCAGCACCAGGCTCTGCCAGGGGCTCAGGCGCAGGCTGCCGTCACCCCACTGCCGGGCGATATGTGCAGCGCCACGCAGCATGGCCGGCGTCAGGCGCCCCAACGGCGGGGCCACGCCAAGGGCGACACCTTGACCTTGCGCCAACACGCCCAGCCAGGCGCCCGGTGCCTGGGCACGCCGCCAGCTCCGCACGGCATCGTCGCGGCGGATGTCCAGCCCATCGATGAACTGCTCGACGCTGCAGGTCGCCAGCAACTGACGCATGCGCGACTGCTCGGGCGTGGCCAGGTCGAGAAAGCGCGCAAGCACTGCCCTGACCAGCGCCAAGCCCTGCTCCACCGGCACCGCGCCCACTGGCGGGTCGACCGGGCAGCCGGCCAGGCCGAACACCAGCCAGGTGCACTGCTCCAGCCGTGCGGCGGACAGCCACAGGTCATGGGGGTGTTCGAGCATCGCCAGCCCTTCACCGCCGTCGAGCTGCACGGCGAACTTGGCCGACAGCTCATGGAAGCGTGGCGTGCCTTCAAGCAGGTCGAGGATCTGCCCGGCCAAGGGCCGGGTGTCGAACAGCATGCTCGGGTCGAGCCCGGCCAGCGGGCTGAGCATCAGGTTGCGCACATCGTCGCCGGCCGCCTCGCGCGGGCCCAGGCCCGCCGCCAGCAGGTACTCGACCAGCCCGTGGTGGTCATTGCCGATGCCACGGATCTGCAGGTTGCCACGGTTGGTAGCCTCGATCACCCCGCCAGCGAAGCGCTCGGCGGCGTCGGCCACGGCCTCGGCCTGGTCAGCCAGCAGCAGGCCGCCGGGCAGCTTGATCCGGCAGATGCCGCCATCGCGCGCGGCGACGACGCGCCACAACCCCGGGCAGGCCGAGGGACGAGGCGTAATGTTGGGGGGCTGGGCCTGCTTCAAAGGGGCATCCGGCAATCGTGAAGGTGCGCTTCAGTGTAGAAGGCGCGGTATTATGCCTGCTTTGTCCGGCGGCATGAAAAGCCGGTGGTCGAGCATCTGCTGCGATTGAGCAGAAATTCTGAACCGCATCGCCTGCTTCGCGGGTAAACCCGCTCCCACAGCATCACATGCTGCACCTGTGGGAGCGGGTTTACCCGCGAAGAGGCGCGAAGCGGCTCCAACATTGGCGGAACGAAACACATGGCCCCCTGGCTCACAGTTATAGGCATCGGCGAAGACGGCTTCAGCGGCTTGGGCAAGCAGGCCCGACGCGCCCTGCTGGCGGCCACGCACATCGTCGGTAGCCCGCGCCAGCTGGCCCTGCTGCCCCACTGCGCCAGCGCCGAGCAGCTCCACTGGCCCAGCCCGTTTTCGCTGGAGCCGGTGTTGGCCCTGCGCGGCCAGCCGGTGTGCGTGCTGGCCAGCGGCGACCCGATGTTCTACGGCGTCGGCGCCAGCCTGGCGCGCCAGTTGCCCAGCAGCGAGATGCAGGTGCTGCCAATGCCCTCCTCCTGCGCCCTCGCCGCCGCCCGCCTGGGCTGGCCGCTGCAGGACGTGCAGGTGGTCTCGGTGGTCGCCCGCCCGCTGGCCGCGCTCAATGCCCACCTGTTCAGCGGCCTGCGCCTGCTGGTGCTGAGCAACGACCAACACAGCCCGGCCGCCATCGCCGCGCTGCTGCGTGAACGCGGCTTCGGCCCGAGCCGCTTGCAGGTATTCGAGCATCTCGGCGGGCCACTGGAGCGCCAACTGAGCGGCACGGCCGAAGACTGGCCGCACGCCGATATCGCCGCGCTTAACCTGGTGGCCATCGACTGCCAGGCCAGCGCCGATGCCCCACGCCTGCCCCGTGTCGCCGGCCTGCCGGACAGCGCCTTCCGTCATGACGGCCAGTTGACCAAACGCGATGTGCGCGCCATCACCCTGGCCCGCCTGGCGCCACAGCCCGGCGAACTGCTGTGGGACGTGGGCGCCGGCTGCGGCTCGATCGGCATCGAGTGGATGCGTGCCCACCCCAGCTGCCGCACCCTGGCCATCGAGGCCGACGAAGGCCGCCAGGGCTTCATCGAACACAACCGCGATGTCCTGGGGGTACCCGGCCTGCAGCTGATTCGCGGCAAGGCCCCGCAGGCGCTTCAAGACCTGGAGCGCCCCGATGCGATCTTCATCGGCGGCGGCGTCACCGGCGAAGGCGTGCTGGCGCTGTGCTGGGAGCGCCTGCGCCCTGGCGGGCGACTGGTGGCCAATGCCGTGACCTTGCAGAGCGAAGTCGCCCTGGCGCAGTTCCGCGAACTGCATGGCGGCGAACTGACCCGCATCCATATCGCCCACACCCAGCCGCTGGGCAGTTTCGACACCTGGCGCCAGGCGCTGCCGATCACCCTGCTCGACGTGGTCAAGCCTCTCGATGCGTGAAGAAACCCGAGAACAACCCGCGCCCCTGCGCAGCGGCCTGACCACTGGCAGCTGCGCCACCGCCACCAGCCTTGCGGCAGCACGCCTGCTGCTGACCGGCCAGCACCATGATGCGGTGCACATCACCCTGCCCAAGGGCAAGGTGGTAGAAATGCGCCTGGAGTTCTGCCGCGCCTGCGCAGACGGCGCCGAGGCCGGCACGCTCAAAGATGCCGGCGACGATCCGGATGTCACCCATGGGGCGCTGCTGTACAGCCAGGTGCGCCTGCTCGCCGAACCCGGCATCCGCTTTGTCGCCGGGCAAGGCGTGGGGACCGTGACCCGCCCGGGCCTGGTGCTGGGTGTTGGCGAGCCCGCGATCAACCCGGTGCCGCGGCGGATGATCAGCGAGCACTTGCAGCAGTTGGCAAACGAATGCGCCTACGCCGGTGGTTTCGAAGTCACGGTCAATGTCCGCGACGGTGAAGCCCTGGCCCTGAAGACCATGAACCCGCGCCTGGGCATCCTCGGCGGGCTGTCGATCCTCGGCACCAGCGGCATCGTCCGGCCGTTCTCCTGCGCGGCCTATATCGCCTCGATCCACCAAGGCATCGATGTTGCCCACACCAACGGCTACACCCATATCGCCGCGTGCACCGGCAACGCCAGCGAAGACACCATGCGCCGGGTGTACGGCCTGCCCGAAATCGCCCTGATCGAGATGGGCGACTTCGTCGGCGCCGTGCTCAAGCACCTGCGCAAGGTGCCGGTGCCGCGCCTGAGCCTGTGCGGCGGCTTCGGCAAGATCAGCAAGCTGGCCGCCGGGCACATGGACCTGCACAGCCGCCATTCGAGCATCGACCTGCCACAGCTGGCCGGCTGGGCCGCCGACATTGGCGCCGACGCTGCGTTGCAAACGGCCATCGTCGGCGCCAACACCAGTCAGCAGGCCCTCGCCCTGGCCCACGCCGCCGGTATCGCCCTGGGCGACGAAGTCTGCCGCCATGCGCTGGCCTTCGCCCGCAGCGTGGTGCCGGCCCAGGTGCAGGTGGAAGTGTTCGCCATCGACCGCCAGGGTGGCATCGTCGGCAAGGCGGGTGTGCAATGAGTGGGCGCATCCTGCTGCTGGGCGGGGTGACCGAGGCCCTGGCCATCGCCCGCACACTCGGGCCGCAGCATGTCTACAGCCTCGCCGGCATCGGCCGCGTACCCCAGGACCTGGCCTGCCAGGTGCGGGTCGGTGGCTACGGCGGCGCCGAGGGCCTGGCGCGCTACCTGGGTGAGGAAGGCATCGAGCTGCTGGTTGATGCCACGCACCCCTATGCCGCGCAGATCAGCCAAAACGCCGCACAGGCCGCGGCCATGGCCGGCATTCCCTGTTGGGCACTCAGGCGCCCGGCCTGGCAGGCGCAACCGGGGGACGACTGGCGCGAGGTGGCGGGCTGGGATGAGTTGATCGAGGCGCTGGCGCCGTTCCAGCGACCGCTGTTCACCCTCGGGCGGGAGCCGCTGCAACATCTGGACGAGATTCCTTCACACCAGTTCTGGACCCTGCGCGCCCTTGAGGCTTGCCCGGGTAATGAGCGCTGCGAAGTGATCGGTGCGCGTGGGCCGTTCCGTATCGACGATGAGCGCGCGCTGTTCGAACGCCGGCAGATCGATGTGCTGGTGAGCAAGAACAGCGGCAGTACGGCGACTGAGCCGAAGCTTGAGGTGGCGCGGGAGCGGGGGGTGCCGGTGTTGGTGCTCAGGCGGCCTCAGTTGCCGGAGGTAGATCGGGTTTTCGAAGGTCCGAAAGAGCTACTGGAAGCGCTGGAAACACGCTGAAACTTGCCGGAATCCTTGGACATACATTGCTGCTTTGTGCTGCGAGGTTCATGAGGCATGTTTCCACCTTCAACAGCAGCGCATTCGGGATGATCGCGTCAGGGCGGCAAGGTGCCCGCCTGAAATTTTTCAGCGCCTGTGAGATCGAGCGCCGCCCGCGCGGCGCATCGCTGGCAAGCCAGCTCCCACAGTTTGTTTCGGGCCAATGAGTCCTGTGAAAGTACCGCCGCCCGCCTTGGTGCATGTCTTGAGTCATGTGGAGCATCATTAGCGACCACGCCAATACCGCGTCGCACCAACAAAGGCGGACCAGGTGATGGCACAGAAAAAACTGGCCCGAAACAGATGTGGGAGCTGGCTTGCCAGCGATGCGCCGCGCGGGCGGCGCTCGATCTCACAGGCGCAGCAAAAGTTGTGGCGAGCACCTGGCAGCCCTGACACAAAAATCCTGAGAATGCTAACCCTCAACAGTGGAGCAGCAGCCATGCCAGACCCAACCCAACTCCCCGAGCAATCAGAACTCTCCTGCGCCGACTCTGGCTGGGATCGGTGGTTTGCTGCCGATACCGTAAGCGAGGACTACATCACCAACCGTGACCAACCTGTTGAACAGCAACCCCAGCGCGCGCTCAGTTCAGAGCAGCACGCAACAGATGGCCCTGTGCCTTGATCTTGCCGTAAAATCCCCTCCCCTCTACTGGAAGGCTCCACCCATATGGAAATGCAATGGTGGATCTGGCTCGTCTTCGGCGTGGCCCTGATCCTGCTGGAACTGGTGCTCCCCACCTTCTTCATTCTCTGGTTCGGCATCGGCGCCGTGCTGGTGTCGTTCATCGCGCTGCTCGCCCCCAGCCTGCAACTGGATATGCAAGGGCTGCTGTGGGTAGTGTTCTCGTCCATCACCACCGTGCTGTGGTTCAAGGTGTTCCGCCGCAAGAAAGCGGACGTGCGCTGGACCGCCGACAGCGTGATCGGCGAGGTCGGCCTGCTGACAGCCAGCGTCTCGCAATTCCAGAAAGGCCGCGTGCGCTTCCAGAAGCCGATCCTCGGCAACGAGGAATGGACCTGCGTCGCCGACAGCGACATCCCCGCCGGCGAGCGTGTGCGCCTGGCCGCCATCGAAGGCAATACCGCCCGGGTCACCCGGGCTTGAATCCGCACTAAAAGGAAGTTCGCAAACATGACCAGCCTCATCGTCGTCGGCACCCTCGCCGTATTCGTCCTGATCACCGTGTTCAAGGGGGTGCGCATCGTGCCTCAGGGCGAGGAATGGATCGTCGAGCGCCTGGGCCGCTACCACAGCACCCTCAAGCCCGGCCTGAACATCGTCATCCCGTACATGGACGTGGTTGCCTACCGCCTGCCGACCAAGGACATCATCCTCGACGTGCAACAGCAGGAGATCATCACCAAGGACAACGCGGTGATCGTCGCCAACGCCCTGTGCTTCGCCAAGGTCGTCGACCCACAGAAAGCCTCCTACGGTGTGCAGAACTTCTCGTTCGCCGTCACCAGCCTGACCATGACCTCGCTGCGGGCCATCGTCGGCGCCATGGAGCTGGACGAAGCGCTGTCCAGCCGCGAGCAGATCAAGGCGCGCCTGCGTGAGGCGATGTCCGAGCAGACCGAAGACTGGGGCGTGACCGTGCGCTCGGTGGAGATCCAGGACATCAAGCCATCGCCGAGCATGCAGACCGCCATGGAGCGCCAGGCCGCCGCCGAGCGTGAGCGTAAAGCCGATGTGACCCGCGCTGAAGGTAACAAGCAGGCCGCGATCCTCGAGGCCGAAGCACGCCTGCAAGCCGCCAAGCTGGATGCCGAAGCCCAGGTCAACCTGGCCGAGGCGTCGGCACGGGCGATCACCTTGGTGAAAGAAGCGGTGGGCAGCGAGACGGTGCCGGCCATGTACCTGCTGGGTGAGCGCTACATCGGCGCGATGGAGAACCTGGCCGCCAGCGACAATTCGAAAGTCGTGGTGCTGCCTGCTGACCTGCAAGAGACCGTGCGCGGTTTGATGGGCCGCGGTAAAGCCTGAGATCGCAGGGGGCGCCTTGCGCCCCTTTCGCCGGCAAGCCGGCTCCCACAGGTATAGCGCCATGCTCTTGTGGGAGCCGGCTTGCCGGCGATGGGCTGCACCGCAGCCCCAGGTGCGGCACTTCACCGCACCCCGGCATTTTTACCTATACTCCGCCGTACAATAGCCCCCACGATTCCTGACCGGATCTCTCCATGCCCCCACGTCGGCACATCGCCTGGATAGCCTGCCTTGCAGTGCTGTTCAACCTGCTGGCCATGCCGCTGTCCTCTGCCGCGCCCAAGGGCCCGGCAGAACAGCTGCTGTGGGGGGCTTTCTGTTCGAGCATGGCGAACAAGGCCAAGGTCGATGTACAGGCCCTGGCCAAGATCGACCTCGGGCCGCAAAGCGATGACAGCGCCAGCATGATGAACTGCTGGTGCTGCTCGGGCGCCGCGCCCTTGCTGGCCTTGCCCGGCTACCCGCCACAACTGCACAACCCGCCGTTGCTGCTGGCCGGGCACATCCCGCACCTCGCCGACTACCAACCCACGCCGCGCCAGTTATGGCCCGCGCTCAATCCCCGTGCCTCTCCGCTGGCCTGATGTTCACTACGCTGTCCATCAGAACCTGAACAGACCGGAGATTCACCCATGCTCAAGCAAGCCCTTGTCCTGGCCGCCCTGCTGCTGCCCGGCGCCTATGCCAACGCCCATGAATACAAAGTGGGCGACCTGCACATCGCCCACCCTTGGTCGCTGGAGCTGCCGCCGAACGCGCCCAACGTGGCGGCCTACTTCGTCGTGCACAACAACGGCAAGGCCGATGATCGCCTGCTCTCGGTGGACAGCCCCATCACCGATGACGCCCAGTTGCACGAACACGTGATGAGCGCCGCCGGCGCCATGAAGATGCAACACGTGCAAAGCGTCGTGGTACCGGCCGGCAAGGATGTGGTGTTCGCCCCCAGCGCCTACCACGTGATGATCATGCAGCCCAAGGACCGCAGCCTGCTCACCGACGGCAAGCGCTTCCCGCTGACCTTGCACTTCGAAAAAGCCGGTGACGTCACCGTCGACGTGGCCGTGCAGAAGCAGCCACCGACCGACCAGCCCGCGTCGCACGAACACGCACACTGATCAGTTGACAGGCGCTCACCATGAGCCTGCCGCGCAACAGCTCAACCCGCAGCACCCGCCCTGATCGCAGGCGCGTCGGTGGCGGCTGGCTGAGCCTGTTCGCCATGTGGATGATCTTCATCGGCCCACTGGTTTCCCAGTCGATGCCGATGGAGCACCACGCCGGCATGTCCATGCCGATGGACATGTCGATGGCCATGCCCATGGAGCATGGCCACGATCATCACCAGGGCCACGGCAACGATGGCCAGCTGCATGTGATGTGGGAAAAGTGCGGCTACTGCAGCCTGCTGTTCAACTGCCCCGCCCTGCCCCAGACCCTCAGCCCGCTTACCGCGGGCAGCGTACTCCCACCCGTCCACCTCCCCGTCGCCACGCGCCAGGGCCATGCCCGGCAGGCTGTATTCCCCGGCGCGCGCAGCCGCGCGCCGCCCATCTCGATCGTCGTCTGAAGCCACTTTATTACTGCCCGAAGCCAGGAGGCTTCGCGCTGACTCACGACTGATCGACTGGAATCACTATGTCCGGCTGCACCCCTGTTTTTGCCCTTTCCCTGCGCGGGACCATCGCCCTGCTGTGCGGCTCCCTGCTCGCACCGCTGGCCGTGGCCGCCGAAACCGGCCACGAAGGCCACACCCACGACACTGCCGAGCTGAGCCCGACGGTGATCACCGCCATTGCCCCCAGCTCGCCACTGACCGTGGTCACCAACCCCAAGGACCCACGCCAGCCGGTGCCGGCCAGCGACGGCGCCGACTACCTCAAGACCATCCCCGGGTTCTCGGTGATCCGCGCCGGCGGCACCAACGGCGACCCGGTGCTGCGCGGCATGTTCGGCTCGCGCCTGAACATCCTCACCAACGGCGGCATGATGCTCGGCGCCTGCCCCGGCCGCATGGATGCGCCGACTTCGTATATCTCGCCGGAAACCTACGACCGCCTCACCGTGATCAAGGGCCCGCAAAGCGTGATCTGGGGCCCCGGTGGTTCCGCCGGGACCATCCTCTTCGAACGTGAACCGGAAAAGTTCGGCGAGCTCGGCAGCCGGGTCAACGGCAGCGTGCTGGTCGGCTCCAATGGCCGCTTCGACAAGGTGCTCGACGCCGCCGCCGGCAACTCGCTGGGATATGTGCGCTTCGTCGGCAACCAGTCGCACTCCGACGACTTCGATGACGGCAACGGCGACACCGTGCCCTCGCGCTGGGACAAGTGGAACGGTGATGCCACCGTCGGCTGGACCCCGGACGCCGACACCCTGCTGGAGCTGACCGCCGGCAAGGGCGACGGCGAGGCCCGTTCCGCCGGGCGCGGCATGGACGGCTCGCAGTTCAAGCGCGAAAGCCTCGGCCTGCGTTTTGAAAAGTCCAACCTCGGCGAGGTGCTCGACAAGGTCGAGGCGCAGGTCTACTACAACTATGCCGACCACGTGATGGACAACTACAGCCTGCGCACCCCGTCGGGCACCGGCATGATGGGCATGCCCATGGTCAGCAACGTCGACCGCCGCACCATGGGCGCACGGATCAAGGCCACCTGGCGCTGGGCCGACGTGCAGCTGATCAGCGGCATCGACGCACAGACCAACGAGCACCGCCAGCGCGGCGGCATGGGCATTGACGCGCACAAGGGCAAACCCTGGACCAAGGACGCCGACTTCCACAACTACGGCGCCTTCGGCGAACTGACCTGGTACGCAACCGGCGAAGACCGCCTGATCACCGGCGCCCGCCTGGACCGCGCCTCGGCCCGCGACTTCCGCAAGGCCAGCCCGACCGAGGGTGACACCCGTGCCGACACGCTGCCCAGCGGCTTCGTGCGCTATGAGCACGACCTGGCGGCAATCCCCGCGACCACCTACATCGGCCTCGGCCATGCCCAGCGCTTCCCCGACTACTGGGAGCTGTTCTCGCCCAAGCTGGCCCCGGCCGGCTCGGCGAACGCCTTCGACGGCATCAAGCCGGAGAAGACCACCCAGCTCGACTTCGGCATCCAGTACCAGGGCGAACGCCTGGAGGCCTGGGCCTCGGGCTACGTCGGCCAGGTGCGCGACTACATCCTGTTCGACTACCGCCGCAGCATGATGGGTGGCTACACCTCCCAGGCACAGAACATCGATGCCCGCATCATGGGTGGTGAACTGGGCGCGGCCTACAAGCTCACGGAAAACTGGAAGGCCGACGCCACCCTGGCCTACGCCTGGGGCAAGAACAGCAGCGACGGCAAGGCGCTGCCGCAGATGCCACCCCTGGAAAGCCGCCTGGGCCTGAGCTACAGCCGCGACGCCTGGAGCGTCGGCACACTGTGGCGGCTGGTGGCCGAGCAGAACCGCATTGCCGAGAACCAGGGCAACGTGGTGGGCAAGGACTACGACAAGAGCGCCGGCTTCGGCGTGTTCTCGCTCAACGGCGCCTACAAGATCAACAACAACCTCAAGCTCAGCGCGGGCGTCGACAACCTGTTCGACAAGGCCTACGCCGAGCACCTGAACCTGGCAGGGAATGCCGGGTTCGGCTATCCGGCGAACTCGACGCAGCCGGTGAACGAGCCAGGCAGGACCTTCTGGACCAAGGTCGACTTCAGCTTCTGACAACAACAAACGGGCGCGGGGCCTGACCGCGCCCAACTCAGGTCTACGGGAGGCTCCCATGAGCAAACCAAACGTATCGTTCTACAACCTGGCCTGGCGCTGGCATTTCTATGCCGGGCTGTTCGTCGCGCCGTTCATGATCCTGCTGGCGATCACCGGGATCATCTACCTGTTCAAGCCACAGCTCGACCCGCTGATGTACCGCGACTTGATGGTGGTCGAGGCCGGCCACCACCGGCAAAGCGCCGACACCCTGCTGGCCAACGTGCGCCAGGCTTATCCACAGGGGCATGTGGGCCAGTACCTGCCGCCGCTGGACGCCGAGCGCAGCGCACAGTTCGTGGTGCACGACGGCGGGCGCGAACTCAATGTGTTCGTCGACCCGTACAGCGGCAAGGTGCTGGGCGAGCAGGACGGCAAGCAGAACCTGCAAGCCATCGCCCGCGCCCTGCATGGCGAGCTGATGGTCGGCACGGTCGGTGACCGGCTGGTGGAACTGGCGGCGGGCTGGGGCATCGTCCTGGTCGTGTCCGGCCTCTATTTGTGGTGGCCACGCGGGCGCAGCAGCGCCGGGGTGCTGTGGCCACGCTTGAGCGCACGCGGCCGGTTGCTGTGGCGCGACCTGCATGCGGTCACCGGTTTCTGGGGCTCGGCCCTGTTGCTGCTGATGCTGATCAGCGGCATGACCTGGACCGGCCTGTGGGGCAAACAGTACGCCGACCTGTGGAACCGCTTCCCGGCGGCCATGTGGAACGACGTGCCGAAGTCGGACAAGCAGGCGGGCGAGCTGAACGACGCCCACCGCCAGACCGTGCCCTGGGCACTGGAAAACACCCCGATGCCGGTGTCCGGCGCGCATGCCGAGCACGCCGGCCATCACATGGCCGACCAGGCGCCCGCCGCGCCGCAGGTCAGCCTGCAGCAGGTCGAGGATGTCGCCACCCTGCGCCAGGTCGCGCCGGGCTACAGCATCACCTTGCCAACCACGGCCGACGGCGTGTTCACCATCGCGGTGTTCGCCGACGACCCGCGCAACGACGCCACCCTGCATGTCGATCAGTACACCGGCAAGGTGCTGGCCGACGTGCGCTGGCAGGACTACAGCCCGGTGGCCCGCGCCACTGAGCTTGGTGTGATGCTGCACGAGGGCAAGATGTTCGGGCCGCTGAACCAGATCGTCATCCTGCTGGTGTGCCTGATGATCCTGCTGGGGTCGGTGAGCGGGCTGGTGATGTGGTGGAAGCGCAAGCCCGCCAGTGGCCTGGGCGTGCCGCCGCTGCGCCATGACCTGCCGCGCTGGAAGACCGCGGTAGGGGTGATGGTGGTGCTGGGCGTGGCGTTTCCGCTGGTGGGGG
The DNA here is from genome assembly GCF_050586605.1 of Pseudomonas sp. ES1. Taxonomy (NCBI): domain Bacteria; kingdom Pseudomonadati; phylum Pseudomonadota; class Gammaproteobacteria; order Pseudomonadales; family Pseudomonadaceae; genus Pseudomonas; species Pseudomonas sp. ES1. The sequence continues at coordinate 44,459 of NZ_JBOBDM010000048.1, forward strand.
TGTCGATGGTGGTGATGTGGGTGGTGGATAGCCTGGTGGTGAGGCGCCGGGTGATGGTTCGGGCTTGAGATTAGGTTGCCTGTACTGGCCCTATCGCTGGCAAGCCAGCTCCCACAGAGTTTGTGCAAGCCGCTGACTGTGGGAGCCGGCTTGCCGGCGATAGGGCCGGCACAGGCAACCATTGACCCAGGTCACAGGCAAGCCCCATCTGCACCGCCAACATCGTGTCGATCTGTCGCGCCCCCATCTGGAACGGGCGTGTTAGCCTACCCGGCTACCTCTGACAAGAAGACTGACCCTCAATGGAATGCAGCCTATGACCCGGACCTCCTCCACCCCTGCTGAAGACCAGCACCTGCAACGCAACCTGACCAACCGCCACATCCAGCTCATCGCCATTGGCGGTGCCATCGGCACCGGCCTGTTCATGGGCTCGGGCAAGACCATCAGCCTGGCCGGCCCGTCGATCATCTTCGTCTACATGATCATCGGCTTCATGCTGTTCTTCGTCATGCGCGCCATGGGCGAACTGCTGCTGTCGAACCTCAACTACAAATCGTTCATCGATTTCTCCGCCGACCTGCTCGGCCCCTGGGCCGGCTACTTCACCGGCTGGACCTACTGGTTCTGCTGGGTGGTCACCGGCATCGCCGACGTGGTGGCGATCGCCGCCTATACCCAGTTCTGGTTCCCCGACATGCCGCAGTGGATCCCCGCGCTCAGCTGCGTGGCGCTGTTGCTGTCGCTGAACCTGGTGACGGTGAAGCTGTTCGGCGAAATGGAGTTCTGGTTCGCCCTGATCAAGATCGTCGCCATCCTCGGCCTGGTGGTCACCGGCCTGTACATGGTCATCACCGGCTTCCAGTCGCCCGGCGGCGACACCGCGAGCCTGGCCAACCTGTGGAACGACGGCGGCATGTTCCCCCACGGGCTGATGGGCTTCTTCGCCGGCTTCCAGATTGCCGTGTTCGCCTTCGTCGGCATCGAGCTGGTGGGCACCACTGCCGCTGAAGCCAAGAACCCCGAGCGCACCCTGCCCCGGGCGATCAACTCGATCCCGATTCGCATCATCGTGTTCTACGTGCTGGCCCTGGTGGCGATCATGGCGGTCACCCCGTGGCGCGACGTGGTGCCGGGCAAGAGCCCGTTCGTCGAGCTGTTCATGCTGGCCGGCCTGCCGGCGGCGGCGAGCATCATCAACTTCGTGGTGCTCACCTCGGCGGCCTCGTCGGCCAACAGCGGGGTGTTCTCCACCAGCCGCATGCTGTTCGGCCTGGCCCAGGAAGGCGATGCGCCCAAGGCCTTCGAAAAACTCTCGCGCCGTGCGGTGCCGGCCAACGGCCTGTACTTCTCCTGCGCCTGCCTGCTGCTGGGCGCGGTGCTGATCTACCTGGTGCCCGACGTGGTCGAAGCGTTCACCCTGGTGACCACGGTGTCGGCGGTGCTGTTCATGTTCGTCTGGACGCTGATCCTGCTGTCGTACCTGAGCTACCGCAAGAACCGTGCGGCGCTGCATGCAGCGTCGAGCTACAAGATGCCCGGTGGGCGCTTCATGTGCTACGTGTGCCTGGTGTTCTTCGCCGGCATCCTGGTGCTGCTGAGCCTGCGTGACGACACCCGCCAGGCGCTGGTGGTGACGCCGATCTGGTTTGTGCTGCTGGCGGTGACTTATCAGTTTGTGCGCAGCAAGCGCCAGCCGCGTGCGGCGGTGGGTGAAGCCTCCAACCGCTGATCCAGCCAGAGACCTGATTTCGCAAGCGCGCGGCGCTCACTGTGGGAGCGGGTTTACCCGCGAAGAAGGCAACGCGGTGGATGGCACCGGCTTCGCCGGTGTTCGCGGCTAAAGCCGCTCCCACAGGTACCTGCTAAATCAGTAAGTCATGTGCAGCCCTGTAGGAGCGGCCTTATGCCGCGAATGGGCTGCAAAGCAGCCCCGGCGATTTTCAGCCTTGCTCAAACCCCACGAGCACGGCCTCGGCCAACGCCAACCCCTTCTCCAGCGAATTCTCCGTAGCCGTCAGCAAACTGCGCAACGGCTCCCCCGCCTTCTCCAATGCTGCTGCATTGGTTTCATACGCCGCCTTCAACGCCGCCACGGCGCACACCAGCGCATCCTCGCTATCGACCCCGGCATGCACCGAAAGCATCGGGGCGTGGGCGTGATTGCAGGTGCCGAAATGGGAACAGGCGGTAACGGGGCGGGGTTTGCAAATGGCGGGATTGACCCGCGATTCCGGGTTCATGACTGCACCTCTCGCTGAAGGGCATCGATGAGAGGTGCGCCAGCGACAGGCGCGAACGGTGGATCTGGAACGATCTTCTTGAGCATGGTGCGACTCCTTGCAGCTTTCTGAAGTGTCTCTCCGTGCCCACACGCCAATATGGGTGGACGGAGCCGTGCGGGTTGGCGTGCCGGTCAGAAGGCCCGGTGAGCCCGAAGGCTCCCGCACACGGCTCCGCCCATAACGGGTGCAACCATGCAGGACACGCGATCGCACAAGCGATGTGTCCGGTTCTGACAGCGGGACGCCAATCCCGAACCGCAGAAACTACTGCGGTGCGGCACGGTACTCAAGTACCGCTTATGTGTCAAAAGTGTTCACAGCCCCCAGGCCCCAATCCTGTGCAGGCCAATCCGACAAGCACCATCCTGGACGCCCCAAACGCCCCGATTCGTCGCACAACCGCGCTATCACAAGCCTTCCGCCGCTCGGCACAGCCTTTGCAATCTCCGACCTGCCAGCACCACAACCCTCACATCGGAGTGACCAAATGAAGCGACGCAGTCTGATCAAGGCCTTCACCCTCAGCGCATCGATCGCGGCGATGGGCCTGAGCTGGAGCATCCAGGCCGCCGAGACCATCAAGGTCGGCATCCTGCATTCGCTGTCGGGCACCATGGCGATTTCCGAGACCTCGCTCAAGGACATGGCGCTGATGACCATCGACGAGATCAACGCCAAGGGCGGGGTCAACGGCAAGCAGCTCGAAGCGGTGGTGGTGGACCCGGCGTCCAACTGGCCGCTGTTCGCCGAGAAGAGCCGCCAGCTGCTGACCCAGGACAAGGTCGCCGTGGTGTTCGGCTGCTGGACCTCGGTGTCGCGCAAATCCGTGCTGCCGGTGTTCGAAGAGCTCAACGGCCTGCTGTTCTACCCGGTGCAATACGAGGGTGAAGAGATGTCGCCGAACGTGTTCTACACCGGTGCTGCGCCCAACCAGCAGGCGATCCCGGCGGTGGAATACCTGATGAGCGAAGACGGCGGCGGCGCCAAGCGCTTCTTCCTGCTGGGCACCGACTACGTGTACCCGCGCACCACCAACAAGATCCTGCGCGCCTACCTGCACAGCAAGGGCGTGGCCGACAAGGACATCGAAGAGGTGTACACCCCGTTCGGCCATGCCGATTACCAGACCATCGTCGCCAACATCAAGAAGTTCTCCGCCGGCGGCAAGACGGCGGTCATCTCCACGGTCAACGGCGACTCCAACGTGCCGTTCTACAAAGAGCTGGCCAACCAGGGCCTGAAGGCCACCGAGGTGCCGGTGGTGGCGTTCTCGGTGGGTGAAGAAGAGCTGCGCGGCATCGACACCAAGCCATTGGTGGGGCACCTGGCGGCGTGGAACTATTTCGAGTCGGTGGATAACCCGGTCAACCAGAAATTCGTCGCCGACTGGAAGGCCTACGCCAAGGCCAAGAACCTGCCGGGGGCCGACAAGGCGGTGACCAACGACCCGATGGAAGCCACCTACGTGGGCATCCACATGTGGGCGCAGGCCGCCGAGAAGGCCAAGTCCACGGACGTGGACAAAGTGCGCGAGGCGCTGGCCGGGCAGAGTTTCAAGGCGCCGTCGGGATTCACCCTGACCATGGACAAGAGCAACCACCACCTGCACAAGCCGGTGATGATCGGCGAGATCCAGGATGACGGGCAGTTCAGCGTGGTGTGGCAGACCGAACAGCCGCTGCGGGCGCAGCCGTGGAGCCCGTTCATTCCGGGGAATGACAAGCGGCCTGACTATGCGGTGAAAGGTAACTGAGTGCATTGGGGCCGCTTTGCGGCCCTATCGCCGGCAAGCCGGCTCCCACAGGGACCGCGCCAGCCCTGAGCGCTTCACTGCACCTGTGGGAGCTGGCTTGCCAGCGATGAATCCACCGCCGATTTTCCAGGACTGCCCTTATGCTCAGATTCCTGCTCACCCTTCTGTTGCTGTTGCCCCTGGCAACACACGCCAGCGAGGGCGAATTCTTCCTCAGCGCCAAGCCCGCCGAACAGGCCAGCCTGCTCGAAACCTGGGCCGCACAACCCGATGCCGCGCGCCTGCCGCTGCTGGAAAACCTGCGCCAAGGCCGCATCGCCGAAGGCGACACCCGCAAGCTGCGCCTGAACAACCGCCTGCGCGGTCTGCTCGACAACACCCTGGCCAGCCACCAACTGCTCAGCGATCAGGCCGCGATCCGCCTGGCCGCCGCCCAGCAATTGCAAAAATCCGCGCAACCGGCGCAGATGGCCTTCCTCGACCGCCGCTTCGCCGCCGAGCCAGACGCCGCCGTCCACGCCGCCCTGGGCCTGGCCCTGGCCAACCTGCAACTGGGCGCCAGCGAACCTGCCGTGCGCCTGGCCGCCGTGCGCCTGCTGGGCGAAACCGGCGATCCGCTGGCCCGCACCCGCCTCGAAGCGCTGCTGCAACCGGACGCCGAAACCGACGCGGCCGTGCGCACCGCCGCCGAAACCAGCCTCGCCCAGGTGCAACGCAAACTGCTGGTGGGCGAACTGCTGGGCCAGGCCTTCAGTGGCCTGTCGCTGGGCTCGATCCTGCTGCTGGCGGCCCTGGGCCTGGCGATCACCTTCGGCCTGCTCGGGGTGATCAACATGGCCCATGGCGAGATGCTGATGCTCGGCGCCTACAGCACCTACATGGTCCAGGTGCTGCTGCAGCGCTACGCGCCGGGGGCGATCGAGTTCTACCCGCTGATCGCCCTGCCGGTGGCCTTCGCCGTCAGTGCCGGGGTGGGCATGGCCCTGGAGCGCACGGTGATCCGTCACCTGTACGGCCGCCCGCTGGAAACCCTGCTGGCCACCTGGGGCATCAGCCTGATCCTGATCCAGGCCGTGCGCCTGATCTTCGGTGCGCAGAACGTCGAGGTGAGCAACCCGGCCTGGCTGTCCGGCGGCATTCAACTGCTGCCCAACCTGGTGCTGCCCTACAACCGCATCGTCATCATCGCCTTCGCCCTGGCCGTGGTGCTGCTCACCTGGCTGCTGCTCAACCGCACACGGCTGGGCCTGAACGTGCGCGCAGTGACCCAGAACCGCAACATGGCGGCCTGCTGTGGGGTGTCCACCGGGCGCGTCGACATGCTCGCCTTCGGCCTGGGCTCCGGTATCGCCGGGCTGGGCGGCGTGGCCCTGAGCCAGGTCGGCAACGTCGGCCCTGACCTGGGCCAGAGCTACATCATCGACTCGTTCCTGGTGGTGGTGCTCGGCGGTGTCGGGCAACTGGCCGGCAGCCTCTGGGCCGCCTTCGGGCTGGGCATCGCCAACAAGCTGCTGGAGCCGCAGATCGGTGCGGTGCTCGGCAAGATCCTCATCCTTGCGCTGATCATTCTGTTCATCCAGAAGCGCCCGCAAGGCCTGTTCGCCCTCAAGGGACGGGTAATCGACTGATGAACCAGCCACTGCTTGTCACTGCCGCACAAAAGGCCGGGCCGCGGCTATCGCTGGCCCTCGGCGCCGCCGTGGTTCTGGTGTTGCTGGCCTTGCCGCTGCTGTCGCTGTTGCCCGACGGGCACGCGCTGCAGGTCTCGGCCTACACCCTCACGCTGGTGGGCAAGATCCTCTGCTATGCCATCGTTGCCCTGGCGCTGGACCTGGTATGGGGCTACGCCGGGCTGCTGTCCCTGGGCCACGGGCTGTTCTTCGCCCTCGGTGGCTACGCCATGGGCATGTACCTGATGCGCCAGGCTGCCGGCGACGGCCTGCCGGGGTTCATGGCCTTCCTGTCGTGGAACGAGCTGCCCTGGTACTGGGCCGGTACCCAGCACTTCGCCTGGGCCCTGTGCCTGGTGGTGCTGGCGCCGGGTTTGCTGGCGCTGGTATTCGGCTGGTTCGCCTTCCGCTCGCGGATCAAGGGCGTGTACTTCTCGATCATGACCCAGGCCCTGACCTTCGCCGGCATGCTGCTGTTCTTTCGCAACGAGACCGGCTTTGGCGGCAACAACGGCTTCACCAACTTCCGCACCATCCTCGGCTTCGACATCACCGCCCAAGGCACTCGCGCGGTGCTGTTCCTGCTCACCGTGATGCTGCTGTTGGCCAGCCTGTACCTGTGCTGGCAGCTCACCCGCAGCAAGTTCGGGCGCCTGCTCACTGCCGTGCGCGATGCCGAGAACCGCTTGATGTTCTGCGGCTACGACCCGCGTGGCTTCAAGCTGCTGGTGTGGGTGCTCAGCGCCGTGCTGTGCGGCCTGGCCGGGGCGCTGTATGTGCCGCAGGTGGGCATCATCAACCCCAGCGAGATGTCGCCGACCAACTCCATCGAGGCGGCCGTGTGGGTGGCCCTGGGCGGGCGCGGCACGCTGATCGGGCCGCTGCTCGGCGCCGGGCTGGTCAATGGCATGAAGAGCTGGTTCACCGTGGCGTTCCCCGAGTACTGGCTGTTCTTCCTCGGTGCGCTGTTCATCATCGTCACCCTGTACCTGCCCAAGGGTGTGGTCGGGCTTGTGAAGAAAAGGAGCCAGCCATGAGAGGCGTGCCCCCGGTGCATCCTGAATTCATGTTGGAACCGGTGTTCGACCAACTGGGCGCCGGCCGTGACGCCATCGGCCTGGGCCAGGCGCGCAAGGCCGGGCTCGATACCCGCCATGGCACGGTGCTGAGCCTGGAGGACATCAGCGTCAGCTTCGACGGCTTCAAGGCGCTCAACGGGCTGAACCTGTACATCGGCGTGGGCGAGCTGCGCTGCATCATCGGCCCCAACGGCGCGGGCAAGACCACGATGATGGACGTGATCACCGGCAAGACCCGCCCCGACAGCGGCAGCGCCTACTTTGGCGACACCCTCGATTTGACCCGCATGAGCGAATACCAGATCGCCCAGGCCGGGATCGGCCGCAAGTTCCAGAAGCCCACGGTGTTCGAGGCACTGACGGTGTTCGAGAACCTGGAGCTGGCCTTGAAGGCCGACAAGTCAGTGTGGGCCAGCCTGGCGGCGCGCTTGAGTGGCGAGCAGCGCCAGCGCATCGACCAGGTGCTGAGCACCTTGCGCCTGCTGCCATTGGCCCAGCGCCCGGCCGGGTTGCTGTCCCACGGGCAGAAGCAGTTTTTGGAGATCGGCATGCTGCTGGTGCAGGAGCCGCAGTTGTTGCTGCTGGACGAGCCGGTGGCGGGCATGACCGACGCCGAGACCGAGTTCACGGCCGAGCTGTTCAGGTCGCTGGCAGGCACCCATTCGCTGATGGTGGTGGAGCACGACATGGGCTTCGTGGGCAGCATTGCCGACCATGTGACGGTGCTGCACCAGGGCAGTGTGCTGGCGGAGGGGTCGCTGGCGCAGGTGCAGGCGGATGAGCGGGTGGTCGAGGTGTATCTCGGGCGCTGATCGGGTTTTGATTTT
>NZ_JBOBDM010000049.1:0-51444 GCF_050586605.1 Pseudomonas sp. ES1
AGCCGGAGCGAAGGGACCCGGAGCGCAGCGGAGGGCCGTATGAATGGAGCGAGCGGTTTTTGGTTACTTTTTTCCAAGAAAAAAAGTAACCCGCCGTAAGGGCGGAAAGGTGACTACACGTCGACATCGCAAATGAATGCACATACAAATATAAAAACAGCCAACCAACCAAACGACAGAACAACCAATCAACCATTTAACCAATTAACCAATTAACCAATTAACCAATTAACCAATTAACCAATTAACCAATTAACCAATTAACCAATTAACCAATTAACCAATTAACCAATTAACCAATTAACAAATTAACTAATTAACTAATTAACTAATTAACTAATTAACTAATTAACTAATTAACTAATTAACTAATTAACTAATTAACTAATTAACTAATTAACTGATTAACAACCTAACCGCAAAATATCTAACGACAAAATCTCGCCATCAAACCGAACGCCGCCCCTGCATCCCATCACTAATTACCCCCCTCCCCCCAGCCCCATCCACCTCCCCAAGAAACCCCGCAATCTCCCGCCGCCCCCGCAAATGCACCACAGGCACCCCAGGCCCAATCGCCACCCGCATCGCCTCGATCCCCCGCCGGTAGGCCCCATCGAACCCCCAGACAAACTTCAAGAACTGCACGAACTCCCAGTTCAACCGCTCACTGCAGCCAGCCGGCAAGTCAGCCCGCGGCCGCCGGCTCAACGACCGCAGCACCACCCGCTTCAGGCACACCCAGCGCGGCGTATCCAGCCAGATGATCAAGTCCGCCCGCGGCAACCGCAGGTCGAACGTTCGCCGCGAATAGTTGCCCTCGCACACCCACGCATCCTGCGCCAGCGCCGAGCGCACCTGCTCACGGAACACCTCGGCCTCCGGCTCCACCCAGCCCGGCGACCAGAACAACCGATCCAGGTGCACCACCGGCAACCCAAAGCGCTCGCCGATGGCCCGTGCCAGGGTCGATTTGCCGCTACCGGAATTGCCCAGTATCACGATGCGCTGCATATGCATTCCCTCGCTGCAAAAAAGCCGACGAGTGTAACGCCGGGGCATGCCGTCGCACAGCGGCTGGCAGAAGCCGTTGCTCGCGAAATGCCAGGTGAAGCCACAGGGTTTTGCCACAGAATAGGATCAGCATAGAAGCCTTCGGCGGTGATCGCGGCACGACGTTATACTCCTCGCCCCTGCAACCCGGACCGGACCCATTCATGCGGCAAGCCCTGCTCATCGTCGACGTGCAATCCACCTTCAGCCCTTCGGAAAAGCTGGTGGACGGCATCCGCGCGCTGTCGGCACACATCCCCACCGTCGCCTCGATCGAACTGCACGACGAACAGGCCACGCCGTTCCAGCGCCAGCTCGGCTGGCACCCGGCCAGCGAGGACGTGGCGCTGGTCGAGGCCGACAAGGTGTTCGTCAAGCACGGCTACGGGCAAACCGCCGAAACCCTCGAGTACCTCAAGGGCCTGGGTGTCGAGCGCGTGCTGGTGTGCGGCCTGCAGACCGAAACCTGCGTGCTGGCCGCAGGCTTCGCCCTGTTCGATGCGGGGCTGTGCCCGACCCTGATCACCGACCTCACCATGGGCTCTTCGCTGGACCGCTCGGGGCAGCTGGGCATCAGCCTGTGGCAACACCACTTTGGCCAGGTCACCACCGCCGCCGAAGTGATCGCCGGGCTCAAGGGCTGACCTGATACCCCCGCCCCTGCAGGCAACCACTATAGGCACTCGCCTGGGCCTCGCCCTGGCCGCGGCGGTCCTGACGACGCTCCTGGCGTTGACGCATGCCACCCACCGCGGCACCGGCGGCAGCCGTTTCGCCGGCACGATTCTGCCGGTACTGCTGCTTGGCGTCGTCGCTCATGCGGTCGTATACCTCGTCGTGCTGGTTGCCGCGCACCTGGGCACCCGCAGCGCCCGCCACCGCCCCGGCGGCGGCACCCTTGACCCGACCACCGACATGCGCACTGCCAGTCGTCGAACTGCTGGCGACACTATTGCAGTCGGCCATGTCCTGCTGCATCTGCTGGCTGCTCTGGCCCTTGAGCGGCGTGACGGTCTGGGCCTGGGCCGCTGCCGCCAGCAGCAACAGCAGGCAGCCCCATGTGACTGATCGCATGTTCCACCTCCACTCGATTGAAGTGCCGACTGACAGAATAGGCCCGTCTGCACCCTGCAAGGCCGCCGGGCAGCGACCTCTCGTCACCCTGAAATAAATTTAAATTGAATTTAAATTTAGACCCGCGCAAGCTCCGCCCACGACCCACCCTCGGAGCCCGACCATGGCCACAGCCCCCCGCGAACCACGCAAGGACGGTGAAGCCACCCGCACGCGCATTCTCGAAGCCGCCGGCGAGCTGTTTGCCGCCCAGGGTTTCGCCGAGTCCAGCAACAAGGCGGTGGCCGCCAAGGCCGAGGTCGACCTGGCCTCGATCAACTACCACTTCGGCAGCCGCAACGGCCTGTACCTGGCGGTGCTCGACGAAGCGCGCCGGCGCTTCCTCGACATCAGCAACCTGCAACGCATCCTCCAGGCACCTCAGCCGGCCACGGACAAACTGCGCGCACTGATCGAGCAGGTGGTGCACAAGGCCAGTTCAGGCCGGGGCAGCTGGCACCTGCGGGTGCTTGCCGCCGAACTGCTCACCCCCAGCAGCCATGGCCAGGCCTTGCAGGGCACGGCGCCGCAAAAACTCATGCTGCTCAAGGGGCTGTTCAGCGAGATCAGCGGCCTCGCCCTCGACGACCCAGCCCTGACCCGCTGCATCCTCTGCGTCACCGCCCCCTGGGCGATGCTGCTGATCGGCCCGCGTGGCGGCTCCGGGGCCGTGCAGGAAATCCTCGGCATGCCCCCCGCCCAAGTCTGCGAGCAGCTTTACCGCTTCGCCCTCGCCGGCCTGCGCGATGCCGGCCAAGGTCGCTGAACCGATGCCCATGCCAATCTCCCCTCGCCCAGGCCAACCCATGACCACCTCATCCACTGCGCTCGAACGCGATGCCCACCCGCCGATCCCCTTGCTGCTCGGCGCCCTGCTGCTGGTGATGTTCCTCGCTGCGCTGGACCAGACCATCGTCTCCACCGCCCTGCCCACCATCGTCAGCGAACTGGGCGGGCTGCGCTGGTTGTCCTGGGTGGTCACCGCCTACCTGCTGGCCTCCACCGTGGTGGTGCCGCTTTACGGCAAGTTCGGCGACCTGTATGGCCGCAAGCGCGTGTTGCAGGTGGCCATCGTGCTGTTCCTGATGGGCTCGGCACTGTGCGGCATGGCCCAGAACATGACCGAGCTGGTGCTGCTGCGCGCCTTGCAGGGGCTGGGCGGTGGCGGGCTGATGGTGGTGGCGATGGCGGCCATCGGCGATGTGATCCCACCCGCCGAGCGTGGTCGCTACCAGGGCCTGTTCGGCGGCGTGTTCGGCCTGGCCACGGTGGTCGGGCCGCTGATCGGTGGTTTTCTGGTCGAGCAGCTGTCGTGGCGCTGGATCTTCTACATCAACCTGCCCCTGGGCCTGCTGGCGCTGCTGGTGATCGGCAGCGTGTTCCGCCCGCACGTGGCGCGGGTGAAGCATGTGATCGACTACCTTGGCGCGTGCTTCCTCACCCTGACCCTGGCCTGCGTGGTGCTGATCACCAGCCTTGGCGGCAACCTGCTGGCGTGGGGCTCCCTCGACATCCTGTGCCTGGCGCTGTTCGCGCTGATCGGCCTGGTGGGCTTCATCCATGAACAGCGCCGGGCCGCCGAGCCGATCATGCCGCTGCACCTGTTCCGTCACCGCACCTTCGCCCTGGCCGGGCTGATCGGCTTCATCGTCGGCATGTCGCTGTTCGGCTCGGTGACCTTCCTGCCGCTGTACCTGCAGGTGGTGAAAAACGCCACGCCGACCAGTGCCGGGCTGCAGATGCTGCCGCTGATGGGCGGGCTGCTGGTGGTGTCGGCCATCACCGGGCGGCTGATCAGCCGCTGGGGGCGCTACCGGATGTTCCCGATCCTCGGCACCTTGCTGCAGGCGATTGCCCTGGCCTTGCTCAGCCGGCTCGACGAGCACACGCCGATGGCGGTGATGAACCTGTACATGGGCTTGCTCGGCGCGGGCCTGGGGATGGTCATGCAAGTGCTGGTGCTGGCCGTGCAGAACAGCGTCGAGCCGCGCCACATGGGCGTGGCCACCTCGGGGGCGACGCTGTTCCGGTCGATCGGCGGCGCCATCGGCGTGTCGGTGTTCGGCGCCCTGTTCTCCCATGCGCTGCTCGAACGCCTGGCGCAGGCGTTCCCGGCCGATAGCCCGGCGCCGACCAGCCTGTCCCCCGAGCAGGTGCATGCGCTGGCCGCGCCCCTGCAACAGGCCTACCTCGCCGCCTTCTCCGGGGCGATGCATGGGGTGTTCCTCGTTGCCTGCCTGGTCACCTGCCTGGCCTTCGCACTGAGCTGGCTGCTGCGTGAAGTGCCGCTACGCAAGGCGGTGGTTTGACCACCACTGACACATGACACCCGGTCATGCATGGCCTGACGATCGATCGTTTGTCCGGCCCCGTGGCGCTACGCTCTAATTCGCGAGAATAACGACACCTCGCACGGAACAACCCAGGAACTACCCATGATTCTCGGAAAAACGCTTGAAGCCTGGTGCCAGAGCCACCCCCTGATCCGCGAACTGGTGGCCTTGCAGCCGACCCGCTGGTTCAACCCCGGCATCGCCCCGGCCGCCCAGGCGCTGCACGATGTCGGCCTGGACGCCAGCGACGTTGCCGCCGCCAGCGCCCGCCTCGCGCGCTTCGCGCCCTACCTGGCCACGGTGTTCCCGGAAACGGCGGCCAGCGGCGGCATCATCGAGTCGCCGATCCGCCCGCTGCCCAACCTGCAGCGCGCCCTGCTGCAGGAGGCCGGCCTGCCGCCCAGCGGCGCATTGTGGCTCAAGGCCGACAGCGAGCTGCCGATTTCCGGTTCGATCAAGGCCCGTGGCGGTATCCACGAAGTGCTCAAGCATGCCGAAAACCTGGCACTGGCTGCCGGGCTGATCACCCTGGACAGCGACTACCGGGCGCTAGCCAGTGACCAAGCCCGGGCGTTCTTCGGGCAGTACAAAGTGGCCGTCGGCTCCACCGGCAACCTGGGTCTGTCCATCGGCATCATGGGCGCCCGGCTGGGCTTCCAGGCGACCGTGCATATGTCGGCCGATGCCCGTCAGTGGAAGAAGGACAAACTACGCAGCCATGGCGTGACGGTGATCGAATACGCCTCGGACTACAGCGTGGCGGTGGAGCAAGGGCGGCAACAAGCCGAAGCTGACCCGGCCTGCTACTTCGTCGACGACGAGAACTCGCCGCACCTGTTCCTCGGCTACGCCGTAGCCGCCGAGCGCCTGGCCAGGCAGTTCGCACAAGCGCAAATCTGCGTGGATGCCGAACACCCGCTGTTCGTCTACCTGCCCTGCGGCGTGGGCGGCGGGCCTGGCGGCGTGGCGTTCGGCTTGAAGCTGGTATTCGGTGATCATGTGCATTGCCTGTTCGCCGAACCGACCCACTCGCCGTGCATGCTGCTGGGGGTGTACACCGGGCTGCACGACGCGGTCAGCGTGCAGGACTTCGGCATCGACAACCTCACCGCCGCCGATGGCCTGGCGGTGGGCCGGCCTTCCGGGTTCGTCGGCAAGGCCATGCAGCGGCTGATCGATGGCTACTACACCGTCACCGATGAAGAACTGTATCGCCTGCTGGCCCTGGCCCACGACCTTGAGCAGGCGCGCCTGGAGCCCTCGGCGCTGGCCGGCGTGCCGGGCCTGCTGCAGGTGCTGGGCGCGGCGCAGTACCTGCAGTGCAATGGGTTGACGCCTGCACGCATGGCCAAGGCCACGCACCTGGTCTGGGGCACTGGCGGCAGCATGGTGCCTGCCGACGAATATGCCGCTTACCTCACCAAAGCGCGCAGCTGAAGAGGAACGCCCATGCCCGCCCCCGCCCACCCGCTCGCGCCGAAACTCAATGGCGCGCACCTGGCCAACCTGCACACCTTTCTGGTGGCGGCCCGGCACCTGAGTTTTGCCCGGGCGGCCGACGAGCTGTGCCTGACCGCCAGCGCGGTGAGCCATCGGATCGGCCGGCTGGAGCAACAGCTGGCGCTCAAGCTGTTCCACCGTTTGCCGCGCAAGGTCACGCTTACCGAGGATGGCGAGCGCGTGTTCCAGATCATGCAGCGCACCATGGATGCGCTGTCTGAAGCCGTACGCGAGCGCGCCCATGGCCAGGTGGCCGGGCAACTGACCTTGTATGTGCGGCCATCGGTGGCGCAGTGCTGGCTGGTGCCGCGGCTGGCCGAGTTCACGGTGCAGTACCCGGATATCCAGCTAGACATCCGCGTCGGCAACGAGAGCATCGACTACCGCACCCGCAAGGTCGACCTGGCGCTGTGCTATTCGGACGGGCATTACCCGGGGCTGGTCAGCACGCCGCTGATGGCGGAGCGCATCGCGCCGGTGTGCTCGCCCGAATACGCCCGGCGCCATGGGCTGCAGGGCGGTATCCAGGGGTTGGGCGGCTGTACCTTGCTGCACGATGTCGCGGCCTGGGACAACGCGGCGCACGATGCCGAGTGGCGCGCGTGGTTACAGCGCATGGCGCTGGATGTGCCGCTGCCGGAGCGCTTCCTCACCTTCGACCGCTCCGACCTGTGCAGCCTGGCGGCGGTGAACCATGCCGGCATCGCCATTGGCCGTGAACAGTTGGTCAAGACACGTATCGGCAACGGCGAGCTGATATTGCCGTTTGGCGACTTCGTCGCGGCGGACCGCTGCGGCTATTACCTGGTGCACCCGCCCCACGAGCCGATGCCACGGCGGTTGCAGGTGCTGATCGAGTGGTTGCAGCAATCGGCCATGGGAAGCAGCTGATCGCTCGCAGGCATTGCATGTTCTTTGTAGGAGCAACTGTCTTACTCAACTGCTAAAGCTAGCGCGATCCCTGTGGGAGCGGGCTTGCCCCGCGAACACGGGCGAAGCCCGTGCCACCCTGCGCGGGCGCGCTCAGGCCTGTGCTTCGAACGCCGGGTGATAGCTCACCTGACCGCTGGGTACCGGCCCGGCCAGGGCGAGGGCCTGGAAGTACTGCGCCGGCACACCGGGCAGCACCAGCGCCGGCTCGGCCTTGAAGCCGAAACGCCCGTAGTAAGCCGGATCACCCAGCACCACACAGCCCTGGCCGCCCAGACGCCGCAGCTCGGCCAACGCGGCCTGCATCAAGGCCGTACCAATGCCCTGGCCCTGGCGCGACAGCGCCACGGAAATCGGCCCCAGGCCGAACCAACCGTTGGCGCCGGATGTAATCGTCACCGGGGAAATGGCGACATGGCCGACCAGCGCCCCACCCTCCTCGGCAACCAGCGACACCGTGAGCTGCCCGGCCTTGCGTAGCGCCGTGACGATGAACTGCTCGGTGTGGCTGCTATGTTCGGCGTTGGCGAAAGCCGCCTCGGTCAGCCGGCTGATGGCGTCGATATCGCCGGGCTGCTCGTCACGGATGTTGAGGTTCAGCTGCAGATTGCAGCGGGTGTCGGCGTCGATCAGCTGGCGCAGTGCCGCGAACAGCGGGGTGGCCGCCGTGTAGCGCTTGCCGTAGCTCAGGTTGAAGGCGTAGTCGAAATCCGGCGGGTTGCGGCCCTGGTTGTGCTGCAGCAGGGTTTCGAGTTTGTCCAGCGCCTTCACCGCCTGGGCTTCCGGCGAGGCGGCGGCTTCGTAGTCTTCCCACAGCGCCAGCAGCTCGGCCTGCAGCGGCGCGTCCAGGCTGGACAGCAACGTCTTCAGGTCGGTGCGTTCCTGCTCGCTCTTGTCGGGGAACGCATGCTTGCTGATGGCCGGGATATCACCATGGATGGCTTCGCCCAGGTCATGGATGACACACATCCTGAGCACCTTGAGCAGGTCCAGGCCGGCCAGTTCGTCGGCGAAGGTCATGGCCATCAGGCACAGGCGCCAGGTGTGCTCGGCGGTGCTCTCGGCCCGCCCGGACGAAGTGTGCGCGCTTCTGAGCACGCTTTTGAGTTGCTCCGCCTGGCGCAGGAACTCCAGGCGGCCGTGCAGTTTGTCGATGTCCATGTCGTTACCCTCCAGATTGCAGCCTGGCACCATAAACCATGCGCGCCCGGGCAGGTAGAGGGTATTGCCGGCTCAGTGGCTAGGTGCCTTGCGCCAGGCGCAGCACACCGTGGCCAGCACGATCAGCGCCGCGCCCGCCGCCATGCGCAGCGACGGCTGTTCGCCGAACAGCCACCAGGCGCAGGCAATGGCGTACACCGGCTCCAGGGCGATGATCATGCCCGCGGTGCGCGCCTGGAGCCCGTCCAGGCTCTTGACGAACAGGAACTGCGAAAGCCCGGTGCAGAACACCCCCAGCAGCGCCAGGTTGATCCAGTCCGAGGCGCTCAGGCTGCTGGTGGCCAGGTGGCTGAAGGCCAGCGGCGCCACGACGATCGCCACCACCAGGTTCTGCCAGAACGACACCTGCAGGGCGTTCATGCCCGCCGGGCGACGGCGGTTGGCCACCGCCAGCAGGGCGAACGCCAGGCCCGAGGCCAGGCCCCACAGCAGGCCGACGGTGCCGCTGTCGAGCAGGTCGAACGAGGGCACCACCAGCACCAGGCCGGCCGTGACCATCAGCAGCAACAGGGTCTCGACCGCACCGATGCGCTCGCGGAACACCGCCACGTCGATCAGCGCGATGAACGCCGGGAAGCTGGCGAAGCCAAGCGTGGCCACGGCCACGCCGCCGACCTTGACCGCCACGAAGAAGGTCAGCCAGTGGGCGGCGAGCAAGCCACCAGTCACGGCCAGTACCGGCAGATTGCGCCACTTCAGCGCATCGAGCAGGCGCGTGCCCTTGAGCCCGGCGACAAAGCCCAGGGCGATGAAGGCGAAGGTGGCGCGGCCGAAAGTGATCAGGCTGGCATCGGCCTCGATCAGTGCGCCAAGGATGCCGGTAAGGCCAAACAGCACGGCAGCGATATGGGCGACGAGCAACGCATTGCGGTGGCCGCCCGACGAATCGGCGGCAGAAACGGTGGTAGCGATCATGGCAGTCAAGTCTCACAAGCACGCGCACGCAGGCCGTCGACGGCAAGGCACACGTTGGGGGTTGTTCGGGTTTTCTAGTTATGTATGCCTGCCGGTGGTCCGGGGCACGGGGCGCCGCAGCGTTGGAATTGTGAGACGAGGCTGCTTACTCGTAGGTGTCGCGCCAGCCAGCCCGTGGCGCAGGGTTGACCGATGGATCAATTATTCGGCTTTGCCGGTGGCGGGAGCAGATTGGCAAAGACGCGTGCTTGTCTGAATGCGACGTGCGCGGTGACGGGGAGCGACATAACCCTTGGCCAGAAGCCCCCCTGCAGGAGCAACTGTCTTGCTCAACTGCTAAAGCTAGCGCGATCCCTGTGGGAGCGGGCTTGACCCGCGAACACGGGCGAAGCCCGCAGCACCCAGGCTCGATAAACAAAGCGTTCCGCGAAGGCCGAATAATTCAGAGGCGCCCGGCATACACGCCCTGAGTGTTTTCGTAGGCTGCAATCCTTTCTCTACAAGGAGTGCAGCCCATGGCTTTCAACGGATACATGAGCATCACCGGCAAGCGGCAAGGTTTGATTTCGTCAGGCTGCAATACCCAGGCGTCCATCGGCAACAGGTGCCAGGTCGCGCACCAGGACGAGATCATGGTGATGTCGTTCAGCCACGGCATTTCCAACCCGGACAACACCCAGCGCGGCACCCACCAGCCCGTTGAGGTCACCAAGCTCATCGACAAGTCCACGCCCTTGCTGGCCCAGGCCGTGGACAGCCGGGAAGTGCTCGACTGCGATATCCAGCTGTACCGCATTCATCCGGCGGGCCATCGGGAGAAGTACTTCTCGGTGAGGCTGGAGGGCGCGGTGATCGTCAGCCAGGAAATGGATGTGCCCCATGCGGTGCTCTTGACCGATCAGGACGCCGAGGAGCGGCTGCTGATCAGCTATCGGACCATCAGCTGGATTCACCACGCCGCCGGTACCACCGGGTACGCCAGCTGGGGTGAGCAGCTATGAGCCAGCGTGCCGAAGAATATGGTGGGCGGCTGGATGAGGCGTATTGGGAGGTGAAT
Source organism: Pseudomonas sp. ES1 (assembly GCF_050586605.1). Lineage (NCBI taxonomy): Bacteria > Pseudomonadati > Pseudomonadota > Gammaproteobacteria > Pseudomonadales > Pseudomonadaceae > Pseudomonas > Pseudomonas sp. ES1. The sequence continues at coordinate 10,123 of NZ_JBOBDM010000049.1, forward strand.
GCGGCGGCGTCTCGGTTGATCAGCTATGGCTGTGGGATTAGTGCTAAACACCTGAGCGATCGGCGGTTGCGGATGCAGTTCAATCGTGAACTGGCTTATTACGCGCGGCGGGTGATGGACGATGTGTACGAGCGACGCATCACCCCGGAGCAAGGGCTTGAGCGGATTCAGGCCGAGAAGAAGAGTCTTTACTCGCAGGCGTCGCGGATATTTACCCAGTTGGGAGGCATGGCTGGCGGTGTCTCGCAATTTGCTGAGGGGTTAGGGAGCTGCATAGGGAGTCTTGGTTCCACATGCGTGATTCACGGGGCTCCGTTGATCATGCATGGAGGTAACAACCTTTACGAAAATGCCCGGGGTCTCTACGAAGGTCGAACTGATGTGGTCGGGCCTGTGAGGGAGTTCTATCAGAATGCGGCCAAGAGCCTGGGGTACAGCGAGCGGGATGGCAATCTCGCTTACTACACGGCGGATCTTTTCCTGTCGGGGCGGGCGTTGTGGCGAAAGGTTCCAAAGCGAGATGCATGGCGGCTATATCGATATATGGATGCTGACAAAGAGCGAAAAATAAGACAGCTAGGTAAGGGAGGGCTTGGAGTCGAGCTTTCCACATCTGGCCTGACCATTAAGCAATGGGTGGATGAGTACAAAGAATGAAGCTGCTGCTTCTGGGGCTTTTTGCGACATGCGATATCGCAATCAGCTTGCTGCTTAATAGATTCATTTTCAAGAAGCTGGACAAATTTCTGCAGTTTTTAGGGTCATCATTATTCAATGGTTTCATGGGGGGCATTTATATTGAAATGATGAGCGGAGAGGGACTTATCCGATTCCCCTATAACTCTATAACTGATTTCGGTTTCTGGCTTGTGGTTTTCCTTACTGCGGCAATGTTCCTTTTCCACATTTGGGCTTTGACCTCACGAAACGTTGACTGACCCAAAGTTTTGGGCACAGCCGAATAGCAAGGACATGGTGGCGTTTCGTGGGAATGCAAGATAATTCCACGAAGGAGGAGATGGCATGCAGGGACCGCCCAGAAAAGACTATCGTGAAGTTTATAAAAGTTTAGGGCGTACCGAGCGGGAGGGTACGCCAGCCTAATTGTCTGCCGATGCAGCGCTGTCGGTGGGGCGTTGCTTCGGCCTGCTCTAAAAGCGGATGCATTGAGGCTCTACAAGTACTATTCCGTTGCTAAAAAGATGGCAGTGGAACAGATGAGTATATTTGCAGTTTTTATGGAGGGACTTACAAATGGCGCGACCACACAATAGCTCAATGAGTAGCTTAAGAAGTGAGCATCTTTGAATTTGCGCTAGTGACCCTGGCGGATGTAGCATCAACGCTACTTCTTCGACGGCATTTGCACTCTGCAAATAGCAGTGTATTTCGGGAAGTGCTAGCTCATTTGCATGGCTTTGCAATGGGGGCATTTTATATGTTGATCTTGAAAGATGATAAGACATTTTTCGTGGAAATTGATTATGGTGACAATTTTTATCGGGACCTAATAGTGCTAAATGCCGGCACACTGATTATGATTTTCTTTCATGCATGGTCTATTTCGGCACGCCACAAATAATTGAATATTGTAGGCGGGTTTGCTTTGAGGGTGAGCGCTATGCTGGGACGCTTTACAAACTTGCCAAGGAATATTGGACCATCCAGAAAAGGGCTGCGAAGCAGCCCCATTCTTACCATGCAGAACTCACGGGCATTGGCAGGTAGACGGCCCGAATACCGGCCCTGCGCACGGATCCTTACCCGGCCCGAACACCGGGCACGAGGCCTGGGCGGTCAGCGAGAAACCCAGGGAAAACAGCACAGCCAACAGCACCTTCTTCATTTTCGACCTCCTGGTCTTTTTCGAACATTCCTTGTTTGCCTCAGGGGCAGACGCACTCGGTGGGGCCGAGCACTGGCCCCGCGCAAGGGTCCGGTTGCGGCCCCAGCACCGCGCAATCGGCGTACGCCGTCATCGAGCACATCCACAGCAACAGCGATGCCGCCAGCAGTTTGCCTTTCAACATGACCTCCTTGGTCCTGGTCTGTCCTTCGGTATGGCCGACGCATGAACCGCCGGCCCCGGGACAGCTAAGACCAAACCCGGCGATCGCGCCAGCTTTCGCTGATCAGCCCTGCAACCCTGCCGCCTTCGCCCGCGCCGCATGCAGCTTCTTGTAGCTCTCCACCAGGCGCAGGTGGCGGTCCAGGCCTTCGAGCTTCATGCTGGTCGGGGTCAGGCCGTGGAAGCGCACGCTGCCATCCACCGAGCCCAGCACCGCGTCCATGCGCTCGTTGCCGAACATGCGACGGAAGTTGTGCTCGTAATCTTCCATCTCCAGCTCGTCGTCCAGCACCACCTCCAGCACCACGTTCAGCGCCTGGTAGAACAGCCCGCGCTCAACGGTGTTGTCGTTGAACTGCAGGAACATTTCCACCAGTTCCTTGGCCTCTTCGAAGCGCTGCACCGCCAGCTGGATCAGCAGCTTGAGCTCGAGGATGGTCAACTGGCCCCACACCGTGTTGTCGTCGAACTCCACGCCGATCAGCGTGGTGATGGTGGTGTAGTCATCCACCTCGGCATTGTCCAGGCGCTTGAGCAGCAGCTTCAGCGAGCGGTTGTCGAGGCTGTGCAGGTTGAGGATGTCGGCGCGGAAACCCAGTGCGCGGTTGGTGTTGTCCCAGATCAGGTCCTCGACCGGGTAGATCTCCGAGTAGCCCGGCACCAGGATGCGGCAAGCGGTGGCGCCGAGGTCGTCGTACACGGCCATGTACACTTCCTTGCCCATGTCCTGGAGGATGCCGAACAAGGTGTCGGCCTCTTGTACGTTGGAGTCCTCGCCATGGCCGCTGAAGTCCCACTCGACGAATTCGTAGTCGGGCTTGGCGCCGAAGAAGCGCCACGACACCACGCCGCTGGAGTCGATGAAGTGCTCGACGAAGTTGTTCGGCTCGGCCACTGCCAGGCTGTCGAAGGTCGGCTGCGGCAGGTCGTTCAGGCCTTCGAAGCTGCGGCCCTGCAGCAGTTCGGTGAGGCTGCGCTCCAGCGCCACTTCGAAGCTTGGGTGGGCGCCGAACGAGGCGAACACGCCGCCGGTGCGCGGGTTCATCAGGGTCACGCACATCACCGGGAATTCACCGCCCAGCGAAGCGTCCTTGACCAGCACCGGGAAGCCCTGCTCTTCCAGCCCCTGGATACCGGCGACTATCCCTGGGTACTTGGCCAGCACCTCCTGCGGCACGTCCGGCAGGCACAGCTCGTCTTCGAGGATCTCGCGCTTGACCGCCCGCTCGAAGATCTCCGACAGGCACTGCACCTGGGCTTCGGCCAGGGTGTTGCCGGCGCTCATGCCGTTGCTCAGGTACAGGTTCTCGATCAGGTTGGACGGGAAGTACACCGTCTCAGCGTCGGACTGGCGCACGAACGGCAGCGAGCAGATGCCGCGTTCCTTGTTGCCCGAGTTGGTGTCGTACAGGTGCGAGCCGCGCAGCTCGCCGTCGGGGTTGAAGATCGCCAGGCAGTGCTGGTCGAGAATTTCTTCTGGCAGCGCATCCTTGGGCCCGGGCTTGAACCACTGCTCGTTGGGGTAGTGCACGAACGGCGCGTTGGCGATGTCCTCGCCCCAGAACTGGTCGTTGTAGAAGAAGTTGCAGTTCAGGCGCTCGATGAACTCGCCCAGCGCCGAGGCCAGCGCGGCTTCCTTGGTGGCGCCCTTGCCATTGGTGAAGCACATCGGCGACTGCGCGTCGCGCACGTGCAGCGACCACACGTTGGGCACGATGTTGCGCCACGAGGCGATCTCGATCTTCATCCCCAGGTTGGCGAGGATCGCCGACATGTTGGCGATGGTCTGCTCCAGCGGCAGGTCCTTGCCGGGGATGTAGGTGGTGCTGTCCGACACCGGCATCAGCAGCGCCTGGGCGTCGGCGTCGAGGTTGTCGACCTGTTCGATGATGAACTCGGGGCCGGTCTGCACCACTTTCTTCACGGTGCAGCGGTCGATGGAGCGCAGGATGCCCTGGCGGTCCTTGTCGCTGATGTCTTCGGGCAGCTCGACCTGGATCTTGAAGATCTGGTTGTAGCGGTTCTCCGGGTCGACGATGTTGTTCTGCGACAGGCGGATGTTCTCGGTGGGGATGTCGCGGGTCTGGCAGTACAGCTTGACGAAGTACGCCGCGCACAGCGCCGAGGACGCCAGGAAGTAGTCGAACGGCCCCGGGGCCGAGCCATCGCCTTTGTAGCGGATCGGCTGGTCGGCGATCACCGTGAAGTCGTCGAACTTGGCTTCGAGACGGAGGTTGTCGAGAAAATTGACCTTGATTTCCATGCGAGGGGGTACCAGGAAGCGGGGCGGAAAATGGCGGGTATTATCCGGGATTCGCCAGCGAATGTCTTGGCATGCCGCCGGGCGACCGCTAACGGGCCGCCCGGCCGTTTGCTCATGGGGTTTTGCGCATGCCCATGTGTGCGTCATCCATCAGGGCCTTGGCCAGATCGCCGAGAAAATACCCGGCCCAGACCAGCACCGGGTCGTTGTCCATCACGCCAATGAATGACGCCCGGCGGGCGCTGTCCAGCAGTTCGCTGGCCTGGTCCAGGGCGTGGTCGGCGCAGTTGCCGGGCTCTACGCGAAACAGCCGCTTGCCCTCGCCCACGCCCGCGATGCAAGTGGCCGAGCCGACGGTGTAGCCGAGTTTGCCGATGCCTTCGGGTAAGTCGTTATTCATGTGAATGCCTCGATTGGGGAGTGAGTGCAGGCGCTCAGTGCAGCCTGTGCTCGCTGGGCTGTGCCCTGCGCTGCAACTGGGCCAGCGCGCATTCCATCAGGGTGCGCAGGGCTTCGAGTTCGTGCATCACGGTCATCAGCATGACGGTGGCCGGTGATCGGGGCAGGTAGGTGATGGATTGATGGGCCACGGCCAGGCCGCACAGGGCGTGCTCCATGGCTTCGACCAGGGTGTCTTCGAGGTATTGGGGGGTATCGGGGGAATGGGGTGGGTCGGGGACGATTTTGAGCATGGCGACAGTCTCTAGTTGTGCTTATCGGACCGCCGCCCAATCACTTGCAGGTGAAGAGGTGGCGGCTACGTACGGGCCTGCAAGACCGGGGCAACTAGAGAAAGCCCGGCTGACCCGAAGGTCACCCGCACGCAGCCACCATAAAGCACAGTCAGGTGCCAGAAGCCGAAGACTGATGGTGTTGCTGATCTAGTTGTCCCGCACGGGCTTGCAGACCCGGCCGCTGAATTTGCAGCGGCTGGGCGAGACTAGACCTCAGTTCGATGGCGCAAAAGCCTTGGAAGCATGCTTCGGAAAGGACCTACGCAGAAGAGGGAAAATCCGATTCATTCATGTAGGACATGGGGCCGTCAGCGCGCACCGAGATTCCGTGTCATGCCACCAAGGCATATATCGGCGAAACATCAGGAATAACTGGCCCGAAACAGATGTGGGAGCTGGCTTGCCAGCGATGCGCCGCGCGGGCGGCGCTCGATCTTGAGAGCGCTGCAAATTTGTCGGCGTGCACCTGGTGGCCCGCATGCGACCCCAAGACAGGCCTTTGGGCGTCACACCGCCAGCCTTGGGTAATCAGGATTGGGTAATGGCCACCAGGTGCATGTCGGAATATTGGGTGAAGGCCACCAGGTGCCTGCCGGTATTTTTGCAGCGCCCATGAGATCGAGCACCGCCCGCGCGGCGCATCGCTGGCAAGCCAGCTCCCACATCTGTTTCGGGCCAGTCACTCCTGCAAGGTCATCACTGTCCGCCTTGTTAGTTCACCTCGATTCAGAGGTGCGCGCTGATGACGCTGCGCCAGACTCAAGGCTTACTCCGCCCGAAAACTCCACACAATCTCAACCACCCGCGAAGCCAGCACCAGATAAAGCACGCACAAGATCACCTGCAACACCGTGTGATAGGGCAACTTGGCCAATCGATGCAAGGTATCGCTGACATTGAGCAGCAACAACAACGCCGACACCAGGATCAACCCCCACCCGGTAAAGCTGGAAACCCACAGCCCGAGCAAAACCTGCTGATTGCCATGAATAGCCTCGGTCCCCGCCGCAAACAGCAGCGCGCACACCAGCAAGTTCTTGAAGTTGTCGAAGACTTTGGTGCTCAGGTCGGCCTCAAGCAGGTCGAGGTACTTTCGCCACAGCCTGCGCATGGTCCGCGCTCCCGATTCAGCGGTTATAGCGAATGACAATGCCCTTCAACTTGCGCCCCTCGATGGAGCGGATATCGCGGTCCCACAACGGCCCGCTGACATAAGCCGCTACCGGCTGGATGCGGTCATACACAACCACAACGGCATCGCCACCAATGCCTGCAGCCTCGCTGCGCAACTTCTGCTCGATTTCACTGACCGAAGCCGACCCATCGGTACCGGCATCAACCACGATCTCGCCCAAGCGCACATGGGGCCGGGTCGGCTCGCTGCGCAGGATCTCCACGTTGCCCGGCAGGGTTGGCGCCGGGTGCGGCGCACCGACATATTCAGTGGTGCGGGCGTCGATGCTGCTGCAGGCCGTGAGGGCCAGGGCCAATGCGCCCAGCAGCATGGCGGGGACGAAGCGATGCTTGAACATCCGTGAATCTCCTTGGGCAGCGTGGGGGAGCGCCAGAAAGAAGGATGGTCGAGAAATGCCTGATGGCAAGTGCAACACTCTATCGCGGGGCAAGCCCGCTCCCACGAGACCATTAGCGTCAGCGAAGATTCACGCCGCCCTCGCCCGCTGCCCCTCCCGCACCACCTGCGCAAGGCGTCGCAACCCTTCCTCCAACTGCCCCGGCGCCACATGGCTGAAGTTCAGCCGCAAATGCCCATGATGCTGGTCCGGCTCTGGGAAGAACGGCTCGCCCGGCATGAACGCCACATCCACCGCCAATGCAGCCGCCAGCAAGGTGCGGGTATCCAGCGGCTGCTTGAGGGTCAGCCAGAAGAACAGCCCGCCCTCGGGCTGCTGCCAGTCGGCAAGGTCGGCGAAGTGCGTTTGCAGCGCGGCCTGGAACGCATCGCGGCGCTCGCGGTAGTAGTTACGCAGGGTCCCCAGGTGCTGCTGATGTTGCTCGCTGCCCAACCACTGCAGCACCTGCCACTGGCCGACACGGTTGGTGTGCAGGTCGGCGGCCTGCTTGAGCCGCAGCAGGTATGGGAATAGATCAGGGCTGGCGATCAAGTAGCCGACCCGCAACCCCGGCAGCAAGGTTTTAGACACGGTGCCGGTGTAGATCCAGCTGGCCTTGCGCAGGCGGCTGACGATGGGTGTGGCGCTGCCACCGTCGAAACTCAGTTCGCGGTAAGGCTCGTCTTCGATCAAGGTGACGCCGAACTCGTCCAGCAATGCTGCCACTGCGTCGCGCTTGGCCTCGCTGTAGCGCAGGCCGGACGGGTTCTGGAAGGTCGGGATCAGGTAGATGAACGCCGGGTGATGCTGTTGCAGGCGCTGGCGCAAGGCGGCCAGGTCCGGCCCGTCGGCTTGCATCGGCACGGCCAGGCAATCGGCGCCGAACAGCTGGAAGATCTGCAGCGCGGCCAGGTAGGTCGGGGCTTCCAGCAGTACTTCGGTGCCCTTGTCCAGGTACAGCTTGGCCGCCAGGTCCAGCGCCTGCTGCGAGCCGCTGACCACCAGCACCTGGCTGGCCTGGCACTCGATACCCAACGCCCGCGCCTCGGCCGCCAAGGCCTCGCGCAGGGCCGGCTCGCCCTCGCTCATGCCGTACTGGCCCATGGCGACCGGCATTTCATCCCACACCACCTTGGGCAGCATGGCCTCGGCCGGCAGGCCGCCGGCGAACGACATCACCTCCGGGCGCTGGGCCGCGGCTAGGATTTCACGGATCAGGGAACTCTTTAAGCGTGTGACACGTTCAGAAAAGGCCATGGGATCACCGGTAGCGGGGCGTGGAAGAAATAAGTCAAACTGCTTGACCGAAATTACGACGACCCTCACGGATAAGTCAACATGCTTGACCTTAAGAACCCAACTTCACAGCAACAAGCCATGGAGGCTTTCTTCTTCGGCTACCAGGCGTTCACCGCCAAGGCTGACGAAATGCTCGAACGCCGGGGCCTGGGCCGGGTGCACCAGCGAATCGTGTTTTTCATCGCCCGTTACCCGAACCTGAGCGTCAAGGAACTGCTGGCCGTGCTCGGGGTGAGCAAACAGGCGTTGAACATGCCGCTGCGCCAGTTGATGGAGATGCGCTTGGTGGACAGCCTGCCGTCCGAGGCCGACAAGCGCATGCGCCTGCTGCAACTGACCGAAGAAGGCGCGCGCCTGGAACAGGCCCTGCGCCGTGAGCAGGTGAAGCTGCTGGAGCGGGTGTTTGCCGAGGCCGGGGAAGCGGCGGTCAATGGCTGGCTGGCGGTCAACCAGGCACTGGCCGGGAACCCGCTGTCGACTGATTGAGACATGATCGCGACTTCATGCGGTGCATGGCGGGAGACTGGGTGAAGGCCACCAGGTGCCTGCCGGTGTTTCTGTAGCGCCTATGAGATCGAGCGCCGCCCGCGTGGCGCATCGCTGGCAAGCCAGCTCCCACAGTTTGTTCCGGGCCAATTATTCCTGTGAAAGTACCGGCGCCTGCCTTGGTACATGGCAGTGGCTATGCTCTGTTGAGCCCGTCACGGAGAACACAGGACACAGAATGGGACTTTTCGACCGTTTGTTCGGCGGCCGTTTCACCCAGCCGCCACCGGATGAGCCGACGCTCAGCGATGCCGCGATCATGCGCGAGCTGCACCCCTACCGCCCAGGCCTCAAGGCCTTCACCCAAGCCCTGCTGGCGCACCTGCCCGAGCAGGAGCGCGCCCGGCTGGTCAGGCGGGTGCTGCGCATCTACGGCCAGGGCGAGGAGCCGGCCAGCGCGCTGAGCCTGGCCTTGCTGGCCCCGGACAAAGCCTTGCCGCTTGAACAGCGGGCGCTGCTGGCCGTCGACTGGAACGGTTTCGACAGTTTCGAGTACCTGGCCCCTCACCTGGTCAAGGCGAGCGGTGTGACCGAACACTATGTCTATGAACACAACGGCACACAGACCATGGCCCAGGTGCTGAGCGGCTTCGACCATTGGCTGGCGGGCCAGGGCAAACGCTTCCTGCAGTTGGACACCGGCGACGACGAGTATGTGGGCTGCATCGTCGCGGCCGACCAGGTCGACAGCATGATCGAACTGGCGCAGCAGGCCGGCATCGAGGCTGGCCTGGAGAGCTTCTGAACGCGGCGCTACTCGCTCGCCTGGCGTTTGGCGTTCTTCTTGACGATGGCCTTCATCCGGGTGGCGGCGCGCTGCACCGTCGCCATCTTCTCCGGGCGCTTCATGCCGCGCCATTTGCGGATTTCTTCGCGGGTGCGGCCACAGCTCACGCACAACTCGCTGTTGAGCTGGCACAGCGAGACGCAGGGGTTATCGATGTCTTTGGCCATGGGCTGCTCCGTTAGCGGGCGCGCATCATACAGCAGGCACGGCCGCTTATCCTGCAGGTGAATCGGCGCGATCCTGTCTACGCTGCTGTACAGCCTGCCCACTCGCCAAGGAGCCGCTCGTGCCTCTGGTCCGCATCGATATCAAACGAAACCCCGACGCCAGCCATCTGCCGAGGATCGGCCAAGTTGTCTATGCCGCCATGAAAAGCACGATCAATGTGCCCGACCACGACAACTTCCAGGTCTTGACCGAGCACGACACTGACCGCCTGGTGAACGACCCGCAGTACCTGGGCATCCAGCGCACGGACGGCCAGGTGTTCATCCAGATCACCCTCAGCGAAGGGCGCACCGTCGAGCAGAAGAAGGCGCTGTATCTGGCCATTGCCGAAGGGCTCAACCAGCAGGCGGGGGTGCGCCTGGAGGATGTGTTCATCAACCTGGTCGAGGTGCGCAAGGAGAACTGGTCGTTTGGTCATGGGATCGCGCAATACGCCCTGTAAGTGGCTCGGTCTCTGCGATCAGCCCTCTACGCGAAGCTTCTCATAGCGCACATCCCGGTCATCCACCGCCTCGGTGCAGGTCCACCCCAATCGCCGGTAAAAACCATTCGCCCGAATGACCTCATTGCCGTCAGTGGTCAGATGGATCCGCTCGTGGCGCTGGAACAGCGCTTGTTCCGCCCGCTGCAACAGCAAGCGCCCCAAGCCTTTGCCTTCATGCCGGGGGCGCACGAACAGGGCGAATACCTCCCCTTCTTCGTGATCGACCATGACAAATCCGGCAGGCTCCTGATGCCATTCGGCAATCCAGGCGCAGGGGCCACTGCCGATGGCGTCGGCGAGTGTGGCCGCCGTGATGCCCATGGCATGCAGTTGTTCACGGGAGAGGTGGTTCTGTTTCACGCTGGTGCGGATATCGAACAGCAGCTCGATATCACCAGGCGAAGCCTGACGCAGGGTTGCGGTCATCTCCAAACGTCCTTGTCGTTGCCGATGAGGCCGGCAGCATAGCAACTCACTGCCCGGTCGCGTACGGCGGCCCGGCGTGTCTTATCGATTGCACTGATGATTACTATCGAAGGCCCCGTCTGTCGGGTTGGCAAAACCGGCTCTTATAATCGCCTCCCAATTGCCTCCCGCTCCCCGCGCCTGCCTTCAGGCGACCTTCCCCCTTGGAACCCAGTACCATGCCAAGCGCCAGCCAGGCCCCTCAGGGCCTTCCCGAACATGATCAACAGAGCGTCAGCCAGCAGTGGCTGGCGATTCTCTCGGTCGCCGTGGGCGCCTTCGCCCTGGTGACCAGCGAGTTTCTCCCGGTGGGCGTACTCAACGATGTCGCCAGCGACCTGGGCATCAGCGCCGGCCAGGCCGGCCTGATGGTGACCCTGCCCGGCATCATGGCCGCCCTCGCCGCCCCCTTGCTGTCGGTGGGCATCGGCGCCCTGGACCGCCGCTACCTGCTGATCGGCCTGACCCTGGTCATGATCATCGCCAACGCCGTCGTGGCCTACGCCAGCGACTTCAGCCTGCTGCTGTTCGGCCGCGTGTTGCTGGGCATCAGCATCGGTGGCTTCTGGGCCACTGCCATTGCCCTCAGCGGCCGCCTTGCGCCCAAGGGCGTGGGCGTGGCCCAGGCCACCTCGATCATCATGGTCGGTGTGACCCTGGCCACCGTGCTGGGCGTGCCCGTCGGCACCTGGCTGAGCGGCCTGATGGGCTGGCGCATGACTTTCCTGGCCACCGCGCTGGTGGGCGTGCCGGTGCTGCTGGCGCAGGTCTTCCTGCTGCCGCGGCTCAACCCGGACCGGGCGATCCGCGTCAGCGACCTGCCGGCCTTGTTCATCAACCCACAGGCACGGGTGGGCTTGATCGCGGTACTGCTGATCGGCCTGGCGCACTTTGCCGCGTACACCTATGTCGCGCCGTTCTTCAAACAGAGTGCCGGCTTCGATGGGCCGACCATTGGCTCGTTGCTGCTGCTCTATGGCGTGGCCGGGGTGCTGGGCAACCTGTTCGCCGGCTTCGCCGCCAACCGCAGCGTGCGCCACACGCTGATGCTGGTGGCACTGATGATCGCTATCAGCACCGCGCTGTTCCCCTACTTCGCCACCGGCATGACCGGCGCGGCGATGCTGATCGCGCTCTGGGGCTTCGCCTTTGGCGCCTTCCCGGCCTGCGCCAGCATCTGGATGTTCGTGGTGGCGCCCAAGGATGTCGAACGCGGCATGCCGCTGTTCGTCGCCATGTTCCAGGTGATCATCGCGCTGGGCTCGTTCTTTGGCGGGCGGATCGTCGACCAGCTGGGCAGCTCTGTGCTGTTGAGCCTGGCCACGGCACTGGTGGGCTGCGGGTTCGTCACGGTGCTGGTGCTGGGGCGTAACGTCAGCAACAGCCTGGCGGCCCAGCCCGCCTGAAAGGGTTAGCGCATTTTGCCTGGACGTGGTTCGAATCCGGGCTTTAATGTCCACCTTCGAGGACCACCACATTAGCTACGACGCCCTTGGAGGGTAGATACGCCCTGTGGCGGATTCGAGTGCCATGCACGCGTCTGATCAAGGAAGAGACGACATTGAAAACAACATTCGCCGCACTGTTGCTGGCCTGCCTGACAACCAGCGTATGGGCCGACGGCAACTCCGTCGGCTTTCGCGCCTCCACGCTGACGGATCCGCACAATGACCGTGCATTGGAGGTGGTGGTCTGGTACCCGAGCAAAGCCATCACCGACACGCAACTGATCGGCGACAATCAGGTGTTTGTCGGTGCTTCTGCCATGCCTGACGCACCGCCTGCTGGCGGTAAACATCCGTTGGTGGTGCTGTCCCATGGCTACCAGGGCAACTGGCGCAATCAGGTCTGGCTGGCCAGCGCCCTGGCTCGCAAAGGCTATATCGTCGCCGCAGTCAATCACCCTGGCAGCACGACCCATGACCGCAGCCCGCAAGCAGCGGCACAGTTATGGCAGCGCCCTCTTGATCTGGGTCGGACCATTGATGGGGTCATCGCTCAACCTGAAAAATTCGGTGCGGTTGCCGATGGCCGAATTGCAGCCGTGGGCCACTCGCTCGGCGGCTGGACCGCCTTGGAGATCGCCGGGGCGCGCTTCGACCCAGAGCGCTTCGAACAGGACTGCAACACCCATCCAGAGTTAGCCAGTTGCACCGTTTACGCACAGATGAAACCTGCAGGCTCCATAGAGTCCAAGGCTGCGTTGGGCGCCGATTGGCGCGACCAACGCGTCACGGCCGTGGTCACGCTGGACCTGGGCCTTTCGCGGGGGCTGACCGATCGAAGCCTGGCCGCCCTGCCGGTACCCGCCCTGGTGATCGCAGCGGGCGTACCGTCGCGTGAACTTCCCGCGGAACTGGAGTCGGCCAACCTGGCCAAACGCCTGCCCGCTGCGTCCAGTCGTTACGTCGAGATCAGCGATGCCAGCCATTTCACCTTCATGTCGATGTGCAAACCGGGCGCGCAGTCCGTGCTCGAGGCAGAAGTCCCGGGGGATGGCATCATTTGCCGGGATGGCGAGAACGGCCGGGCGCGGGATGCTATTCAGCAGCAAGTTGCGTCGCTGATCGCAGCTTTCCTGGAGCAATCACCTGGCTACAAGAAAGACAGCTCGGTGGTTCGGCGTTCCGTTAAACCCGCCCCCACAAGCATCTGAGCTGCCAGGCTGCTAACTTGAACGTCCAGCCCCGCAGGCAGCAGTCCGAGACTGCAGTCCCGGTCAACATTGTCATTTGCCAGGGCTCGGTACAGGGTCCATACCAATGACATCTCTGGTAAAGGAGTCACCGCATGTCGAAGCTTTATCCCAGTATTGATCCCGAGGGGCTGGTCGAGTACTCGGTGGTCTATACCGACCGCTCGCTCAATCACATGTCGCAGACGTTTCAAGGGGTGATGAGGAACATCTCCAAGACCCTGAAGCAGGTCTACAACGCCCAGGCAGTTGCGGTAGTGCCGGGCAGCGGTACCTTCGGCATGGAATCGGTAGCGCGACAGTTCGCCACCGACCAGCAATGCCTGGTGATCCGCAACGGCTGGTTCAGTTATCGCTGGAGCCAGATCCTCGAGATGGGCAACATCCCGGCGGCCACCACGGTGCTCAAAGCCCGGCCGGTCGACGCCGGCCGCCAGGCAGCCTACGCGCCCCCGCCACTGGACGAAGTGCTGGCGGCCATCGAAACGCACAAGCCGCAGATGGTCTTCGCCCCCCACGTTGAAACCTCATCCGGGATCATCCTGCCCGACGATTACCTGCGGGCCGTCGGCGACGCCGTGCATGCGGTGGGCGGCCTGTTCGTGCTGGATTGCATCGCCTCAGGCACGCTTTGGGTCGATATGCACAAGTGCGCCGTCGACCTGCTGATCAGCGCACCGCAGAAAGGCTGGAGCGCCTCCCCTTGCTGCGCCCTGGTGATGTTCAGTGCTTTGGCCCTCGAGCGCATCGAGCACACGCAAAGCAGCAGCTTTGCCTGCGACCTGAAAAAGTGGCTGCAGATCATGCAGGCCTACGAGCAGGGCGGGCATGCCTACCATGCGACCATGCCCAGCGATGCTCTGGCGCGATTCAACGACGTGATGAACGAGATGCAAGCCTGTGGTTTCGACAAGCTCCGCGACGAACAGTGGGCGCTGGGCGATCGGGTACGTGCCATGTTGACCGGCAAAGGCATCAAAAGCGTGGCTGCGGCCGGGTTTCAGGCCCCGGGCGTAGTGGTGAGCTACACCGATGATGCCGACATCAAGAGCGGTAAGAAATTTGCCGCGCACGGCCTGCAGATAGCTGCCGGCGTGCCGTTGCAATGTGACGAGCCGGCCGACTTCCAGACTTTCCGTATCGGGCTGTTCGGGCTGGAAAAACTGAATAATATCGAGCGCACGGTCAGTACCCTTGAGCAGGCGCTGGGTGAAGTGATGGGGAACTAAGCTCTGCTATGGGCTGCAGCACAGCTGCGGGTGTCCGCGTTGGGTCGAAAGCTGCCGGTTGTGATTGACCGCTTTCGACCCGTAGCTACCCTTCGCGAACTGCTATCGGCCAGATGTGGTCATCTCACCATACTTCAGAGCCGCCGACGACTGTGGTCGCCGATTCATACCAAGATCGCTTGGCTTCACCTGGACGCAGAAAATAGTAGATCTGTAGATTTTAGGTCGAGCTAATAGCCTTCCAGTACCACTGCACAATATCTAAAATCATTAGCCGATATTCATGGAAGGGTTGTGTCAATGAGCGCTCTCAGTTGGCTGAATTGGATCAAAGCCAAGCCGCTTAGTAGCTCCTCTTGGGCTGATCAGCAGCGTAACCACGCGTTGGAACTGATTGCGAGCACCGCAGGAAGCGGCGCATGGTCAGATCTTAGCCAGCATCCCAACGGTTTCGTTCGTGAAGTGGCAGTCAGAGAGTTATCAAACAGCCCTTCTCCCGAAGCCTTACTGGCGCTGATCGAGCGACTCAATGACTGGGTTCCTCAAGTTCGCCATCTGGCCGAAATCGGTATGCAAGCGTATCTGAAGCGTGAGCATGTCAGCTCCCTGTTATTTGCATTGGGCCCGCTGATGGCACTTGCCGTGCGCCGACGGGGCGATCACGAGGTCACCTTGGCCAAGGTGCAAGCGTTGCTGCAAATGCCCGATGTGCGCAGTGAAGTCCATGCCAGCTTTCTGGCGCAACAAAGTAAAGCGGCATGCTATTTGTTCGCGTTGCTTTTGGATGCCAGCGATTCTCCGGAGCCCCTTCTGCGGGAGGCTCTGTCCCATCGTGAATTGAATGTTCGTCTGGCTGCTGTCGATGCGTGCGAGGCGTTGGCGACGACACCAGCCCACGCCCTGCTACTCGACGCTCTTCCCCGATCGATTGCCAGAGTCCGTACACTAATAATGCGGGCACTGTTGCCTGTTCTTGAGGACCCGAAGCCTCTATTGCAACAAGCATTGCTCAATGGCTCTGCTGCAGTACGCAATTTGGCCCTCTGGGCAGCTCCCCGATATGGGGTTGATGCATCGGGTGTGCTGGCAGAGCAACTGACACAGCAAAAACCAAACCGCAAGGCAGATTGGCTGGGTGTGTTGGGCCTAGCCAGGGATCTCAGTGTCAAACTCCCTGAAGCTTGGTTGAGGGCGGCACTAGCGTCTGGCTATCCATCCGTTCGAATTTCGGCCATGTGTTTACCGGGTGAGTGGCGTTCATGTGACCTACTCGACGCGCTGAATGATACGTCTGACAAGGTATTCAATGTATTGATCGCCCGTTTGGGCGATCTGCCCTGGGCTGCGATAAGTGTGGGCGTGGGCGCCAGACTGGATGATCAATGGCACGAGCTTTCAGACATGCGTCGTCAAAAACTACTTCAGCTGTTAGCGATATGGCAGCAGGTAGCGTATTTGCTGAAGTCTTTAGGTAACGAGCCCGCAAGGCAGACGTATTGGTTGTCGGAGATAACGCACTGGTGTGATCGCCAATACCAGATCATAGATCCATTCACATCGAAAGCGGAGCAGGCGGCTTTAAAGGAGCAGCTTCAGTGTCTGGTCGCGCTGGGCCTGCTCAATCACAGCATTGTTGCACGTGTGCTTTGATGACTGGGGGATCTGTGCGCTGTGCAGGACAGCTGCCGAGACGAAGGTGGACGGACTTACCGGAAGGAAAGGCGGCTGACCACACCCAGCCGATAGCAGCGCGTGAATGACTGCTTCGGGTCGGAGGTAGACACTCGTCACGGGCTGCTTTCGTCCCAAAGCTGCCTTTCACTCAGGGCAGCAAGACGTAAAAACAAGACACAGCGAAATTTCATTCCTACCGGCACTCTATGCAGACTTGTTGAAACCATGCAGAGAATGAAGGCCAATGCTCATCTGTGCTTCCGTTATGCGACCAGTATCGAACAGCGCCAGATTCTGAAATTAGAAAGTAGTCACCATTGTCTTCAATGAAAGGTAGCCAATCACGTGGTACACCTGCGTGATCCCAAGCAAACGCTGAGATTTCGAATATATCTAAGTAGCTACACCCTCTCACTATCAACGCAGCATCCAGCACGGCATTTTCGACGTTACTACCTCCCTTCAAGAAGCGGACATACTGATCTGGAAAGCGAAACTTGAGTACGCGTTCAGCTTCTGCGATATCGGCGTCTGTAGGTATACGGAAAGGGTCTACTGACATTTATTTGATCCACGTCTTAATGGGTGGCGTTTGAGCCTGCTGATTCAAGCACCCTACCTCATTTCGGACCGAAAGACGCTGATTGGCTCACAGGAACAATGCTCTCCATTAGGCCTGTGCTGTCGGCCATTCAGGGTCGAAAGCAGCCCATCGCAAACACGCCTAAACGCGCCTTGCAAACCAGAACTTCATCCCTTCCGCACTGTCGATTACGTCTCTGTATCCACCAAGTCAGACAGCCCAGCCTGTCTGCCCAATCCCTCCCCCAACCGGCAGCCAACCCCTTGTCGAGCCCATCCCTGATGCCAAGCCCCCGCACGCTGTCGGCCTTGCTGCTGTTGCTCAGTGCAACCACATCGCCCTACCCCCTGGCCAGCGAGCGCTCAGCCACCGCCAGAAGCAACAACGCCTCTACCCAGCTGATCGAAACCGCCTCGCAGCAGTACGCCGATGGCCATCCCGACCAGGCGGCGGCAACCCTGGAGCGTGCCCTGCATATCCAGCCGAACAATCCCGCCACCCTGCACTACCTCGGTGTATTGCGTCTTCAACAGGGCCAGTTCCAGCAGGCCGAAACCCTGGCGGCCCGCTCCAACCTGCGGATAGGCGCCAACCAGGCGTTGCGCAACCGCAACCTGCAATTGATCGCAGCGGCACAGACTGCCCAGCGCACAGGCGTTGTGCCAACCAGGGCGGTGACGGTTCCCGTGCAAGACGCCATCGCCGCGAGGCCATCCGCTCCACCGCTGCAGCCCATTGCCGCTCTGGGTAGCGAGCCAAACGAGATACCGCGAGGTTTGCGCCCACCTCCCGGCAAATGCCGCATCTGGTTCCCCGACCGCCCGCCAGGCCATCAACCCGCGCCGGTGAAATGCAAGAAACTCAAAGGCCGGGTGCCATTGGGCGCGTACCTGGTCCGCCATTGAGCCCATAGGCTGGGTTATGCTCCACCCCCTCAGCCAGGGGAGTGTCACGATGCAACTCACGTTCAGCCACGTGGATGTACTGGTCAACCAGCTCGAACCGGCCTGCGCCTACTACCAGCAGATCCTCGGCGCCGAGATCTCCACCACCCAGGTGTGGGAGCGCGGCGGCCTGCACGTGCGCTACGCCATCGCCCGCATGGGCCAGGAGCGGTTCATGCTGGTGCAACCGCTGGCGGGCAACCTCAAGGTGCTGCTGGACGAGCACGGCGAAGGCATGATCTACCGCCATTGCTACTCGACGCCGGACATCGAAGTGGCCTATGACCAGTTGCTGGCCAACGGCGTGCAGCCAGAGAACGAGAATGGCCAGCCGCTGGCACGCAGTGACCTGCAATCGCCGGCCGGGGCGCGGATCATCTGGCTGCCCAAGCGCTTTGGGCATTTTTCCATCGAGATCATCGAGGCTCAGGCGTTGGAGGCGTTCATCGAAGGGGCGTTTGCCTGATACCACAACCTGCAGTAGGGCCGCTGTGCGGCCCATCGCCGGCAAGCCGGCTCCCACAAGCGCCGATCTCAAGACATGCGCTGTACCTGTGGGAGCCGGCTTGCCGGCGATGGGCTGCGCAGCAGCCCCAGTCGCTCAGGAGTACATCCCTGTTCTCCCGCGCCCTCTCACGTCAGCAGGAAATCCGCCGCCGTCACACTGGTCGCATCCCCTACTCCCACCAGGCGAATGGTGTCGGTGGCACCGGCGAAGCTGACCAGGGTATCGGCCCCCACATCGGCGATGGTCACGTTGGCGGCAAAGGTCGCCGCCGTGATGTTCATCGCCGAGATGTCCAGCCGGTCCTGGCCGCCTGCCGGGGCAGCATCGAAGCCGAACACCTGGTCGGTGCCGAAGCCTGCGGCGAACACGAAGACGTCGTTGCCGTCGAGCGCCACCAGCGAGTCGTTGCCGGCCCCGCCGGTGACCGTGTCGTTGCCCGCACCGCCATCGATGAAGTCATCGCCGGCCCCGCCCAACAAGGTGTCGTTGCCGCCACCACCGAGCACGGTGTCGTTGCCGTCACCGCCCTCCAGCCGGTCGACACCCATGCCGCCATCGAGGTTGTCGTTGCCCACCCCACCCAGCAAGGTGTCATCGCCATTGCCGCCGTTTAGCGCATCGTCGCCGGCACCGCCGTCGAGGGTGTCATTGTTGCCACCGCCGTTGAGGGTGTCGTTGCCGAGGCCGCCGAACAGCTGGTCGTTGCCGGCGTCGCCATTGAGCGTGTCGTTGCCGGCGTTGCCGTTGAGGGTATCGTCGCCACCGGCACCAGTGAGGGTGTCGTTGCCGGCACCGCCGCTGATGACGTTGGCCAGGTCGTTGCCCAAGCCTATGAAGTTGCCCACGCCGGTGTAGGTCAGGTTCTCGACGTTGGCAGTCAGCGCGTAGCTGCCCAGCGAGGTGCGCACGGTATCGATACCACCGCCGGCGGCCTCGACCACCACATCGTTGCCGGCATCGATCACGTAGGTATCGTTGCCGGCGCCGCCCACCAGCCGGTCATCACCGGCACCGCCATTGAGCGTGTCGTTGCCGCTGCCGCCGGTGATGGTGTTGGCCAGCGCGTTGCCGGTACCGGTGAAGTTGGCGCTGCCGGTGTAGGTCAGGTTCTCGATCTCGTTGCCCAACAGGTAGCTGGCCAGGCTGGTCTGCACCAGGTCGACACCGCCGCCGGCCGCTTCGGTGACGCTGTCGCCGAGGTTGTCGACCACGAAGGTGTCGTTGCCGGCACCGCCGTTCATGGTGTCGGCGCCAAGCCCGCCGTTGAGGACATCGTTGCCGTCCTCGCCATTGAGCACGTCGTCACCGTCGCCGCCGTTGAGGGTGTCGTTGCCGACACCGCCGAACAACTGGTCGAACCCGGCCAGGCCATTGAGCGTGTCGTTACCGCCCAGGCCCAGCAGCACATCGTTGCCCACCGTGCCGTTGAGGGTGTTGGCCGCGTTGGTGCCTTGCAGCACGATACCCGGTATCACCGCCACCGCTGCCGTTGCCGCCGAGATCACCACCTCCTGTTTGCCGAAGCCGTCGGTGTAGCGCACGATCACCCGCAGTTGCTGATTGCCCTGGGCCAGGCCTGGGGTGAAGCTGGCCGTCGTGGCGCCGGCGATGTCGTTGAAGTTACCGCCCAGCCCCTGCTGCCACTGGAAGCTGAAGGCGCCCAGGCCGTCGAGGTCGGCGATGCTACCGGTCAGCGCAGTCAGGGGCTGGCCCTGGTCCGGCGTGGTGTCGCTGATCAGCACCGCGCCGGTTGGCGCGTCGTTGACGTTGAGCACCGGCAGCGTCGGGTCGGAGGTCGCCACCTCGGCCACGCCGAAGTCATCGATGTAGTGCACCAGCACGCGTATCTGCTGGCCGACCTGGGCCTGGCCAAGGGTGAAACTGGTGCCGGTGGCACCGGCGATGTTCACCCAGCCCACACCTACGTTCGACTGCCATTGCACGCTGAACTGCGGGTTGCTCAGGCCATCGGCGTCGGCGATGGCCGCAAGGTTCGCGGTGAGCACCTGGTTCTGCGCCGCCAGCCCGGTCACGGTCGGCCCTGCGCTGGGGGCGCTGTTGGCCGAGGAGTCGACGATTTCCAGCGTGCCCTTGGCGTCCTGGTACACCGCCCGCACGCGGATGTTCAGCCCTGCCACATCGTCCGCCACCCGGTAGGTGCTGCCGGTCGCCCGCGACACTTCGCCGGCGGCGACAAAGGTGATGTCTTCATAGACACCGGTGCCGGGGATGGTCTCGACCTGCCAGTAGTAGGCCACAGGCCCGGTCACCGCACCGCTGGCGTTGCCTGCGCCGACGTTGTCGGCGTCGTGCACGCCACGGTTGCTCACCCGCAGCAACTGGCCGGCCACCGGGGCATCGGCCCGCGCGCCGCTGGCGTCGTCGAGGATCGCCAGGTGGCCCGCAGGGCCATTGTTGACGGCGGTCCCCACACCCGAGGCCTGGGCGCTGTCGGCAAACTGCAGGCGCTCGATGCCGGTCAGGCGGTCCACGCCGTCACGGCCCACCACGGTATCGGTGACGATGACCGTGTCGCCCTCGATGCTGATGCGGTAGTCGGTGGCGATGCCGCTGAACACCGCGGTGTCGTAGCTGTTGTCGCCACTGAGGATCTCCCGCACGATCACCAGCTGCCCGGGGTTGTAGGTGCCGTTGAGCATCAGCGGCACCATCGGCTCCATGCTGTCGAAGGTGGCGATTTCCGGGCCTGTGCCATCGTGGTTGGCGCGCACGCTGATGCGTACGTTCAGCCACTTGTCACCGTCGAGGATGTCGTCGCCGCCGCGGCCTTCGATCAGGTCGCTGCCGCTGCCGCCCAGGATGATGTTGCCGCCATCATAGAAGGTCGCGCCGGCCGCCAGCAGGTCGACCAGGCCGTTGATCAGGCCGATGTTGGTCAGCACGCTGCCCGTGGCCCCGGCGGTGGGCAGCGAGGTGGCATCCTCGTTGTCGCCGCGCAGGAAGTCGCCATGGGCCGAGCCCGACAGGCCTTCCATGATGTCGAAGCGCACCAGCGCCGAAGCACCCGAGCCCGGCACCAGCGGCACATCGAAGAAGCGGTCGCTGTAGTCGATGGAAACGCCCTGGGCCAGGTCCTTGAAGGTCGCCCAGTCATAGCCTGAGCCACCGATGTAGCGGTCGCCGAAGCCGAGGCTGCCGACCATGATGTCATCGCCGCCTTCACCGTTGAACTTGTCGTTCTCGTTGCCGCCGATGAACACGTCGTTGCCGATGATCGGGTCGTTGCCGAGCGGGTCGAAGTTGTCGCCGGGCGCCCCGTCCGAGGTGCCCTTCTCGATCCAGTCGTCGCCTTCGTTGCCCATGTCCTGCTCGTTGGCCTTGCTGCCCAGGATGAAGTCGTTGCCCTGGCCGCCGATGGCTTCGCTGGCATCCTCGCCGGTGACGATGAAGTCGTTGCCGAAGCCGCCGATGATCAGGTTGATGCCGTTGCCGCCGTGCAGCACATCGTTGCCGTCGCCGCCCTGGATGTTATCGTCGCCGCCGGTGTCGCTGATGATGTCGTCACCGGCACCACCGCGCAGCTGGTCGTTGCCGTCGCCACCGTCGATCCGGTCGTTGCCGGCATCGCCCCACACCGTGTCATCGCCCTCGCTGGCGATGAGGATGTCATCGCCGTTGCTGCCACCGAGCACGATGTGCTCGTCACCGGTGTAGCGGATGTAGTTGCCGTCGGGGCCGGCGGTCAGCGGGTTGTCGCGGAACACCACCTGATGGCCGTTATCGTCCAGCGGGTCGGCGTTGCCCAGGCCGTCGTTGTACTGCTTGGAGCGGTCCACTTCCAGGTAGAAGCCAGGGTCGGAGAACACCAGGCCCGGCAGGTGAGTGGCCGAGGTGTTGGCCATGATCAGCTTGGCGAACGAGTTGCTTTCCAGCTCGGCGTTCATCGACAGGCCGGCGGTGCGCTCCAGGTAATAGAAGCGGTCACCGTCCTGCAGTTTCTCCAGCTGGTTCTCGAACACGAAGTTGAAGGTGCTGCCGAGCATGCCGCCGAACGGCGTCTTTTCTTCGGCCAGGCCACCGATCCACAGGTCGATGGCATCCACCCCGGTAATGGTCACCCCCTTGAGGTCGTCGGCGGTGCCCAGCACGCCATCCTTGCCGGCCTTGGTCACGTTGGCCCAGGCACCGCTGCCGTTGAGGAAGTCCAGACGGTCGCTGGGCGCACCACTGCCACCGAACACCAGGGCCATGGCGGCGTCACGCTTGCCCTCGAGGGTGGTCGCTGCGGTGATGCTGGCGTGGGTGCCGTAGGCGGCGATGAAGTTGATCAGCGATTCCGGGTGCTTGAGGTGCTGCACCAGGTCGACCCAGCTGGTGTACGGCTTGAGCTGGGTGTCACCGGTCTGGCCATAGATGTCGCGGCGCAGGGCGTTGAGCGACGGGATGCCGACATCGCGGCCCCGGGCGATGTTGATCGCCGGCAGGTCCAGCGGCAGGCCCAGCAGGTTGTTGCGCAGCGCCTCGGTGACGAACTCGTCGATCTCGTTGCCGGCCTGGCGGGTCACCCCGCGCACGATGGCACTGGTCGCCTCCTCGGGTGTCACGCCACTGGCGGCATAGGCCAGCGGGTTGAGGAACGCCGCGATCAGGCCCATCTGCTGGTCGGGGTTGGCGCTGGCCGGGTCGCCGATCACCTTGAAGTCGACGTCGAAGCGGTCGACCGTTTCGGTCAGCATCGAGTGGCCAAAGCGGTACACGGTGTGCGCGAACTCGGCGACGATCGAGGCATCGAGGTCGACGTCATACACCTGGGTCGGGGCGAAGAACAGGTCGACCCGCGGCTGGATGGTGCGGGCGAACTCCTCGAACACCAGGTGCTGGTACTGCATCTCGGTGCCGAACTTGGCGGCCTGGAACAGCCGCTCGCCGTTCCACACCAGCGCGTCGATCTCGGCCTGGGTGGCAGGCAACGCCGCCACCGGGTTGAGCAGCCACTCGTTGAGGAAGGCCACATCGTGGGAGTCGAGCACGGTGTCCTTGGTCTGCGCCACCAGCCGGTTGTGCTCGGAATGGAAGATCGCATGCACGGCGGTCAGGCCGATGTTCTCGTTGACCCGGCCGTCACCGGCGATGTAGTGGGCATCGAGCAGTTCGTTGTCGTAGGCGGTGTTGGCACCGGTCTGCGGGTTGAACGGCACCGCGTTGCCAATCGCATCGCCGGCATCCGGCGCCAGCACGCCGCCGCTGAACACCGGTACGGCGTTGTGGGCGATGTCGGCAAGGAACTGGTGGCCGGTGCGCACGGCATTGCTCAGGTCGATCGGCGCCAGCGGGTTGCCTTCGACCAGCACGTCGTCGGCGGTGCCGCCCAGGCCGTCACTCCCCTTCATCACCACCATCGGGTAGCCGTTGGGCCCTTTGATGAAGTTGCCGTAGGCGTCGGTGGCCAGCAGCGGCACGTTGTCCACGTCGGCGTCGGTGAGGTGGATGCCCAGCACATCGTTGGCCTGGGCCTTGACCACTTTCCAGGTGGCCATGCCGCCAATCTCGCTGTCGTCGCCGGTGCCGTACTTGCCGTCGGCGCCCAGGTCACGGTTGGTGATCAAGCGGCCGGTGGCGATCGGGCCGTCGTCGGTCAGCTGGTAGCCGCGCAGGAACACCTGGTGCGACGGGTGCGAGCTGTAGGTCTGGTTCTGGTCAACGAACGGCGTGGTGGTGTTGGTGTGCTCGTGGACATCGTCGGCAGTACCCAGCACGCCGTCGGCGCCGGGCAGGTTGGTGGCGCGGGTCAGCACCATGAAGTTGGAATGCCCGCCCGGCACGTACAGCGGGTCGTCCGCTTGCAGCGGAATGAAGATGGTGCCCGAACCGCCCTTGGTCACCAGGTCCAGGCCGTGGTCGAAGAACTGCCCGAAGAAGGTCATCCAGGCGTTGAACGGCGCGGACAGGCCGGCATCCGGCGCGGTGTTCTCGAACAGATACACGTCGTGGTCGTCATTGGTGCCGAACTGGCCATCCAGGCCGGGGCTGGCGACGATGCGCACGCCATCCTTGAGCACGTCGTCACTGCCTTGCGCGCCGAAGTCGAGGTGGCCGTTGGCACCGGGGTCATAGGCGGTGGCATAGGCGGCCGGGTTGTTCGAGGTCTGGTCGACGATCAGGTTGCTGATGGTGCGCGGCTGCGAGTCGAATACGTTGCCGCTGGTCTGCTGGTACGAGGTCGCCGGGCTGGCCGGCGAACCTGGGCCAAAGAAGCCGGCCGGGGCGCCTTCGGCCGAATTGAACACCGGGTCGCTCAGGCGTGGGAACACGTTGTCGGCGGCACCGTATTCGGTGTGGTTGTTGCCGTTGAGGTTCATCAGGTTGTTGTTCGAGCCATCGACCGCACGCAGGCCCAGCGGCGCGCGGATGTTGGGGATCAGCGAGAGGATGTCCTGCCCGGCCGCGTCGGCCTCGGCAATCTTGATCTGCGCGAGGATGAAGTTGAGGTCCGAGCGTACCATGTGCAGGCCGGCGCCGCCGTCGGCGGCATCCACCACCGGGGTTGGCGCCGTGGGCACGACCGGCGCGCCGGGCTCTACCACTGTGGTGGGCTGGGAGAACAGGATTTCGGTGGTGCCATGGCCATCCTGGTAGATCGCCTTGACCCGCAGCGACAGCCCGGCAAGGTCCGGCGAGACCTTGAACGCCGTGCCGTCGGCGCTCTGGAACGCCAGGTCGCCGGCCGGCAGCAGGATGATGTCCTGGAACACGCCACTGCCCGGGTCGGCCTCGAACTGCCAGTAGTACGAGACCGAGCTGTTGGCCAGGGTACCCAGCGGGTTGCCGGCGCCGATGTTGTTGGCATCGCGCACCCCGGCCACGCTCACGGTGAGGGTGTCGCCCACGGTGATCGCGCCGCCGTTGCCGTCGGTGATGGTCGGGCTGCCGGTCGGTTGCGCATTCGCCCCCGGCACCAGCACGCGCTGGCCGTCGGCGAACTGCAGGCGCTCGATGTGCAGCAGGGTGTCGGTGCCGTCGCGGCCGGCCACGCTGTCGGCCACGGTCCATACGTCATCCGCCGTGTCGGCGGTGCCACGGTCGTTCTGGGTGACCAGGTACTCGCTCTGCAGCCCGGAGAAGATCGCCGTGTCGAAGGCCGCGCCACCGGTGGAGGTGCCGGGCAGGATCTCGCGCACCGCCTTGAGCTGGCCGGGGTTGTAGGTGCGGTCGAGCATGAACGGGATCATCTCGACCATGCTGTCGAAGCTGGCGATCTCGGGGCCGGTGTGGTTGACGTCGCCCGGGGCATACACCGCGATGCGCACGTTGATCCACTTGTCGCCGTCGATCAGGTCATCGCCGCCACGGCCTTCGATCAGGTCACTGCCGTTACCGCCAAGGATGATGTTGCCGGTGGCAAACCCGGTGGTCGGCAGCCCGGCATCGGCCAGGAACTGCTGCAGCCCACGGATCAGCTGGACGTTGGTCAATGCACCGCCGGTGGCGCCGCCGTGGTTGAGGATGGTCACCGCATCGACGTCATCGCCCTTGAGCACGTCGGCGAACTTCGAGCCGGACAACCCCTCCACTTCGGCGAAGCGGTCGAGGATCGAGGCCGGCGAGGCGCCGACCGGGTTGAACACCCCAGCGTTCTGGTTCGGCGCATTGCCGTGGGGCTGGGCCAGCGCGGCCAGGCTCAGGTCGGCGGTGACGCCCACCTGGTCGTTCTTGTAGGTGATCCAGTCGAAACCGGACATGCCGTCCATCTTGTCCTGGGCATCGCTGCCGACAAAGATGTCGTCGCCGCCCTCGCCGATCATTTCATCGAAGCCACCACCGCCGACGAAGATGTCGTTGCCGACCACGTCATCGGTGAGCAGGGGCGCGAAGTTGTCGCCCGGCGCGCCGTCCTGGGTGCCCTTCTCGATCCAGTCGTCGCCTTCGTTGCCGGTGGGCGGCAGGTTGGTCTTGGCGCCGAGGATGAAGTCGTCGCCCTGGCCGCCGAAGGTGGTGGTGATGTCTTCGGTGGTGACGATGAAGTCCTGGCCGTCGCCGCCGAGGATCAGGTTGCCGGCGGCCAGCATGCTGCCGGCGATGATCACGTCGTTGCCGGCGTTGCCTTCCAGGCGGTTGTCACCGAACGAGTCGGTGATGATGTCGTCGCCCGCGCCACCCAGCACCGCATCGTTGCCGGCACCGCCTTCGAGGCGGTCGTTGCCGCCGTCGCCATACAGGGTGTCGTCGCCGTCGCCGGAAATGATGATGTCGTCGCCGGCAGTGCCGCCGAGCACCACATGGTCCTCACCGGTGTAGTGCAGGAAGTTGCTGTCGCCGCCCACAGTGTCGGGGTTGTCGCGGATCACCAGCGGCACGATCTCGACGCCGTTGATCATCAGCCCGCCGGTGGGGTCGGCACGGCCGTCTGCGCCAAGGCCGGTGTATTGGTTGGCCTGGTTGACCTCCAGGGTGAAGGTCGGGGTGAGGAACACCGTGTTGGACAGGTGGGTGACATCGGTGTTGAGCATGATCAGCTTGGCGAACGAGTTGTTCTCCAGCTCAGTGCCGAAGTTCAGGCCCGCGGTGCGCGACAGGTAATAGAAGCGGTCGCCGTTCTGCAGCGCTTCGAGCTGGGTTTCGAAGACGAAGTTGAAGCTTGAGCCGAGCATGCCGCCGAAGGGCATTTTCTGCTCGGCCAGGCCGCCGACCCAGAAGTCGATGCTGTCGACGCCGGTGATGGTCACGCCACTGACGTCGTCGGCGGTGTTCATCACGCCGTCCTTGCCGGCCAGGGTGACGTTGCCCCAGGCCCCGGTGCCGTTGAGGAAGTCCAGGCGGTCGCCCGGCGCCCCACTGCCGCCGAACACCAGCGCCAGGGCGGCGGCGCGTTTGTCTTCCAGGGTGGTCGCCGAGGTGATGCTGCTGTGGCTGCCATAGGCGGCGATGAAGTTGACCAGCGAGGCCGGGTGCTTGAGGTGCTCGGCGAAATCGACCCAGCTGATGTACGGCTTGAGCTGGCTGTCGCCGGTGGAATGGTAGAACTCGCGGCGCGCCTGGTTGAGGCTGGGGATGCCGGTGTCACGGCCACGGGCCAGGTTCAGCGCCGGCAAGTCCAGCGGCAAGCCCAGCAGGTTGTTGCGCAGCGCCTCGGTGACGAACTCGTCGATCTCGTTGCCCAGCTGGCGGGTCACGCCGCGGATGATCGCCCCGGCCGCTTCGTCGGCGGTGGCGCCGCTGCCGGCGAAGGCCAGCGGGTTGAGGAAGGCGGCAATCAGGCCCAGTTGCTGGTCGGGATTGTTCGGGTCGCTGAGCACCGGGTTGAACGCAGGGTCGAAGCGGTCGACGGTCTCGGTCAGCATCGAGTGGCCGAAGCGGTACACCACGTGGGCGAACTCGGCGAGGATCGCCGGGTTGATCGAGGTGTCGTAACCGTTGGGGGCGAGGAACTCGTCCACCTGCGGCTGGATGGTGCGGGCGAACTCCTCGAACACCAGGTGCTGGTACTGCATCTCGGTGCCGAACTTGGCGGCCTGGAACAGCCGCTCGCCATCCCATACCAGGGCGGCCACCTGGGCCGGCGTGGTCGGCAGTGCGGCCACATCGTCCACCAACCATTGATTGAGGAAGGCCAGGTCGCCCGAGGCGAGGATGGTGTCCTTCGACTGCTGCACCAGGCGGTTGTGCTCGGAGTGGAACACATGGTGCACGGCGGTCAGGCCGATGTTCTCGTTGGCGCGGCCGTCGCCGGCGATGTAATGGGCGTCGAGCAGTTCGTTGTCGTAGGTCAGGTTGCTGCCGCCCGGGCCTGGGGTCTGGGCGTTGCCGATGCTGTTGTCGGCATCTGCCTGCAGCACGCCACCGATCGAGACCGGCTCGGCGTTGTGGGCGATGTCGTCGAGGAAGCCATGGCCGGTGCTCACCGCATTGGCCAGGCTGATCGGCGCGGCGCGGTTGCCTTCGACCAGCTGGGTCAGGTCATCGGCGGTACCCGCGATGCCGTCGGCGCCATTGCCGATGCGGATCACCACCTGGGGCATGCCGTTGGGGCCCTTGATGAAGTTGCCATAGGCATCGGTGGCCAGCAGCGGCACGTTGTGCACGTTGGCGTCGGTCAGGTCGATGCCGAGGATGTCGCGGGCCTGGGCCTTGACCACCGCCCAGGTGGCCATGCCGCCGTTCTCGCCACTGCCATCGTCGGCGGTGCCGAACTTGCCGTCGGCACCCAGGTCGCGGTTGGTGATCAAGCGGCCGGTGGCCACCGGGTCGCCGCCGGCATCAAGGGTGTATTCACGCAGGAACACCTGGTGCGAGGGGTGCGAGCTGTAGGTCTGGCTCTGGTCGACGAACGGCGAGGTGGTGTTGAGCTGGCCATCGTCGGCGGTGCCGAGCACGCCATCGGCGCCGGCAGTGTGCACCGCGCGCGGCAGCACCATGAAGTTGGTCTGCCCGCCCGGCACGTACAACGGGTCGTCCGGCTGCAGCGGAATGAACACGATGGCGCTGCTGGTCTTGGTGACCAGGTCCAGGCCGTGGTCGAAGAACTGGCCGAAGAACGTCATCCAGGAGTTGAAGCCGGCGGTCAGGCCGGCATCCGGCGACTCGTTGGGGATGAAGAACACTTCTTTATCGTCGGCAGTGCCGAACACGCCGTCCACACCGGGGCTGATCACCGGTGCGGCGCCGCCATTGGCCTCGACCGCCGCCGGGTTGTGCGCGGTCTGGTCGACGATCAGGTTGCTGATGGTGCGCGGCTGCGCGTCGACCACCGTGCCGCTGGCGGCGTAGGCCGCGCGGTACTGGGCATCGAGCAGGCGCAGGAACGAATTGTCGGCGGCGCCGAACTCGCTCTGCCCGGCCACCAGGTTGTTGTAGCTGCCGTCGACGGTGCGCAGGCCGAACGGCACCTGGCTGTTGGGCAGCAGCTCGATAAGGCTGGCGCCGTTGGCATGGGCTTCGGCGATGAAGATCTGCTTGAGGATGAACTCCAGGTCGGACTTGCTGAAATTGGCCATTTTCGGTTGACCTCGATCGGTAGGGGGGGCGAGCGCGGGGCGCAGGCGCCCGTCGCGCCCGTTCATAGGCGTGCACGGTTTGCAGCGTTTTCTTGGCGCGAAACGGGGCGCGCAAAACCGTTACCCGCCGGGCGGGCTACGTGCCTGGAGTTCGCACAGGTTCAGGTTCGTCGGGCGCTCAGGCGCGACAGACCCAGGCCCTGGGTGGGCCGTGACTACGAGAGGTGGGGGATAACGTCCTGTAGAGCCCATTCACTCGGTACAAGAACAGAGGGCTGGTCATGTTCTGCTCCCACAGGAATGTCAGCGGGGGCTCGCGGGGCCGTGGCGACAACAGGGCTTCGGGCAAAGTTCCGACGAACTGAATAAGACTAAAGTTGTAGGCAAAAAAATTGTCAATATTACGTCGATAAAAAAGATTGGATCCCGCTAATCATTCTCAACTGGCTGTTTTTAATGAAATTTGCGAGGAATCCATAGAGCAAAAACGTATTACAAAATATTTCTCACAACCTACGCTCCTGCTTGTGGGGCACTGCAGCGAGTTCGGATTACCCGCCAAAAGAGCGACCAGCCTGCGTGCCAATCAGCTTCCACACCTACTGCTACCTGGGCTGCCGCAAAGGCACCCGGTTTTCTGGAGGGAGGCCTCATGCCCAAGCACACATCCACCCGCTCCGAGCTCGCCGACGCACTGTTTCAATTGCGACGCAGTTTCTATGCCCTGGCAGGCTTCAGCGGGGTGATAAACGTCATGATGTTGACACCTGCCGTGTACATGCTGCAGGTCTACGACCGCGCACTGGTCAGCCGCAACGTCACCACCCTGGCCATGCTGACGGTGCTGGTGGTGGGCCTGTTCCTGCTGATGTCCACCCTGGAGATGCTGCGCACCCGGGTGCTGATCCGGGTGGGCAACTGCCTGGACATGGCCCTCAACCGGCGCACCTTCAGCGCCGCCTTCGAGCGCAACCTCAGCCGCGCCGGCGGCAGCCCCGGCCAGGCCCTGCAGGACCTGGCGCAGCTGCGTCAGTTCCTCACCGGCAATGGCCTGTTCGCCTTCTTCGACGCCCCCTGGACGCCGATCTACCTGCTGGTCGCCTACCTGATCCACCCGCTGCTGGGGCTGGTCACGCTGATCGGCTCGATGATCCTGGTAGGCCTGGCCTGGCTCACCGAAAAGGCCACCCACCAGCCGCTGGCCGAAGCCAACCAGGCGGCGCTGTCATCGGCCAACTACGCCAACAACAACCTGCGCAACGCCGAGGTGATCGAGGCCATGGGCATGCTGCCGGCCATCAGCCAGCGCTGGTTCAAGGGCCACCTGCGCATCCTGCAGATGCAGACCCTGGCCTCCGACCGCGCCGCGCTGATCAGCAGCACCGGGCGCTTCGTGCGCATCACCTTGCAGTCGCTGATCCTCGGCAGCGGCGCGCTGCTGGCGATCGAAGGCAAGATCACCCCGGGAATGATGATCGCCTGCTCGATCCTCACCGGCCGCGCCCTGGCCCCGGTGGAACAGGTGATCGCCTCGTGGAAGCAACTGCTCGCCTGCCGCCTGGCCTGGGGCCGGCTCAACGCGCTGTTGCACGACTACCCAAAGCGGCCACCGAGCATGTCGCTGCAGCGCCCGCAGGGCATGCTCGCGGTAGAGAATGTGTTTGCCGGCGCCCCCGGCACCGGCAACACCATCCTGCGTGGGGTGAGCTTCAGCCTTGTGCCGGGCGAAAGCCTCGGCATCATCGGCCCGTCCGCCTCGGGCAAGTCCACCCTCGCCCGCCTGCTGGTCGGCGTATGGCCAACCCAGGCTGGCAAGGTGCGCCTGGACGGCGCCGACCTGTTCACCTGGAACAAGGCCGAGCTGGGCCCCTGGCTCGGCTACCTGCCCCAGGACGTGGAGCTGTTCGAAGGCAGCATCGCCGACAACATCGCGCGGTTTGGCGAGGTGTACAGTGACGCGGTGATCCGCGCCGCCAAAATCAGCGGCGTGCACGAGATGATCCTGCGCCTGCCCCAGGGCTACGACACCCGCCTGGGCAACGACGGCAGCCCGCTGTCCGGTGGCCAGAAGCAACGCATCGCCCTGGCCCGCGCGCTGTATGGCGAGCCCAACCTGATCGTGCTGGACGAGCCCAACGCCAACCTCGACGACCTCGGCGAAAAGGCCCTGGTGGACGCCATGGCCGAGCTCAAGGCCCGGGGCGCGACGGTGATCCTGGTTTCGCACCGGCCCAATGTGCTGTGCGCCGTCGACAAGGTGCTGATGCTGCGCGACGGCACCGTGCAGATGCTCGGCAGCCGCGACGAAGTGTTCGCCGCGCTGCGCAAGGCCAGCGTGATGCCGGCAGGCGCGGCGGCACCGACCCCACTGGCCTCGGTCAAGGCACGGGAGTGACAGATCATGCAGATGAACATGCCCACTGAAACCACCCGTAACGCCCCCGACCACGGCATCGACCTGGACGTCACTCGCCCCGCCCGCTGCGGCCTGTGGCTGATGCTCGCCGGCTTTGGCGGTTTTCTGATGTGGTCGTGGCTGGCGCCGCTGGATGCCGGCGTGGTGGCCACTGGCACGGTCAAGGTCACCAGCAACCGCAAGGCGGTACAGCACCTGACCGGCGGCACCGTCGAAGCGATTCTGGTGCGCGAAGGCGACCTGGTGAAGAAAGGCCAGGAAGTGGTGCGCCTGGATGCCTTGCGCGCCGTGTCCGAACAAGGCGCGGTCAGCGCCCAGTACATCGTCAGCAAGACCGTGGAGAACCGCTTGGAGGCCGAGCGTGACGGCGAGGACACCGTGACTTACGACCCTGATCTGCTGGCCCGCTTCGCCGGCGACCACCGCCTGCTGGCCGCGATGGACTTGCAGGAGCACCTGCTCGATACCCGCCGCGCGGGCCTGGCCGGCGAGATCGACATCCTCGAAGAGAACCTCACGGCCTCGGCAGTGCAGCTCAAAGGCCTGCAGCAGGTGTATGGCGCGCGCGCCTCGCAGATCGGCTTCCTCGACCAGGAACTGCACGGCACCCGCACCCTCGCCGCCGAAGGCTACGTGCCGCGCAACCGTCTGCTGGAACTGGAACGCAGCCATGCCGACCTGTCCGCCGGCCAGGCCGAGAACCTCAACAACATCGCCCGGGTACGCAGCCAGACCAGCGAGATTCGCCTGCGCATCCTGCAGCGCCAGCATGACTACCGCAAAGAGGTGCAATCGCAGCTGACCGACATCGCCAAGGAAAGCACCACCCTGGCCGACCGCCTGCGCGCGCTGGATTATGAAGTGGCGCACACGGTGATCCGCTCGCCGATCAACGGCATGGTCCAGGCCCTGAGCATCGCCACGGTCGGCGGGATCATCCAGCCCGGCGCCAAGATCATGGAGGTGGTCCCGCTCGACGAACCGCTGCAGGTGGACGCGATGATCCCGGTGCAGGCTATCGACAAGATGGTCCCGGGGCTTGCGGTGGACCTGTCGTTCCCGGCGTTCAACCACGCCCAGACCCCGAACATCCCCGGACGGGTCAAGACCGTCTCGGCCGACCGGCTGCTGGACGAAGAGAGCAAGCAGCCGTTCTACCTGGCCCAGGTCGAGGTGACCCAGGACGGCATGGCCCTGCTGGGCAGCAACCATATCCGCCCCGGCATGCCGGCCAGCGTCACCATCAAGACCGGCGAACGCAACCTGCTGAGCTACCTGCTCAAGCCGATGATCGAGCGCGTCGACAGCGCCTTCAAGGAGCAATGATATGAACCGTCATTGCCTGTGCCTGTGCCTGCTGGGCCTGGCCTTGCCCGCCGGCGCCATGGACCTCAAGCAAGCCTGGGACCTGCTGCAATACCAGGGCCCGGTGTACCGCGCCGCCGTGCATGAACAAGAGGCAGGCATGGAAAACCGTGCCATCGGCCGAGCAGGCCTGCTGCCGCAGATCAACGCCTCGGCCTATACCAACAAGGTCAACGGCAACCAGCGCCAGAACGGCATCAACAACGACCTCGATTACGACTCCACCGGCGCCAACCTGCGCCTGCGCCAGCCGCTGTTCAACAAGCAGAAGATGGCCGAGTACCGCCAGGGCCAGCAACGTGCCGACTACAGCGTGGCGGTGTTCGATGCCAAGAGCCAGGACGCTGCGGTACGCCTGGCCGAGAGTTACTTCAACGTGCTGCTGGCCAGCGAGACCATCAGCCTGGCCCACGCCAAGCTGAGCGCCTTCGACGAGCAGCTGGCCTCGGCGAAACGGCGCATGGAACTGGGCGACGGCACCATCACCGACATCGACGAGTCGGCCGCGCGCCGCGACCTGGCCGAGGCCGAGCTGATCGAGGCGCAGGACAACCTGGTCAACGCCCGCCGCCAGCTCGCCGAGTACATCGGTGAAACCCCAGAATCGCTGACCACCCTGCAACTGGGCTTCGCCACCCCGCCGCTGCTGCCCGGCAACTTGCAGGATTGGCTGGTCAAGGCCCAGGCCGACAGCCCGCTGATCCATGCACGCCGCCACAGCCAGGAGATCGCCGAAGAGGAAGTGAAACGGGCCAAGGCCGGCCACTGGCCGACCCTGGACTTCGTCGCTGGCTATACCGCCGGCGAAAGCCAGTCGCTGTCGGAGCTGAACCAGCGCAACCACTACAGCTCGATCGGCCTGGAAATCAACATCCCGTTGTACAGCGGCGGCGGTGTCAGCGCCCTCAGCCGCCAGGCCAGCGCCAACAGCGCCAAGGCCCAGGACGAACTCGACGCCACCCGCCAGGAGGTCATCACCGGCACCACCCGGGAGTTTCGCGGCGTGCAGAGTGGCGCCCTGCGCATCCGCGCGCTGGAGAAGGCCGTGGTGTCCAACGAGCGCTCATTGCTGTCGACCCGCAAGGGCTTCAAGGAGGGGGGCATCAGCACCAACTCCGATGTGCTCAATGCCGAGGAGCTGTTGTTCGTGGCCAGGCATGACCTGTTCGAGGCCAAGTTGCGCTACTTGATGTCGCGCCTTCGCCTGGCCTCGTCGGTGGGTAGCCTGGGGGATGATGATATCGACCAGATCAACGATTACCTGGGGCCGGAGTTGTTGGTGAGCAAGTGAGGGGGATTGCTGGCTAACCAAGGATTGCGCATGGTTTGAGGTCGATATGATCGGAGTGGGAGTGACTGGCCGGAATTGCCTGTGCCGGCCCATCGTCGGCAAATCGCAGCGGCGGACGGCCTTCGTGGCTGTGCTCTTAGGCTCTGTACGAAAAGTTTTGTGGGAGCGGGCTTGCCCCGCGATGGAGTGCGAAGCGCTCCTGTACCCGATATCAAATAGTGTCAAAGATGCCGCGAATTCAGGCTTTGCTGCCGCGTCGCGGCAGATCGCGGGGCAAGTCGCATTGGCGCACCGCCGCTCCCACAACGTTGAATGACCACACTTTTCGTACAAGACCTAGTTATCCGCCCACTTGCCGCTCAGTTTAAATACGCACCCTTCAGACATCCCCCAGTAATGAAGAGCAAAAGCCATCAACAATAACAATGAATTGCCGTACATAACCAGCAACACTACAAATGAGAGCTTTTTATTCTTGAACGCAAAAACCAACCTGTAAACCTCAAGCAGTCCAAACACAGAATTGAAGTCGATGCCTTTTTTTCTGGCGTAACGCGACATATAAATTACCGTGCACACGCCGGTAATAAACGCACAATAAAATGCAAATTCCTTGTAATAATAAATAGCATCACACATCGAACTGCCTCAGAATGGCATATTAATGCTTGGGTTGAGTGGCGATTTAATCTCAGGCCCAATGCTCGGCCCAATACCTATGTAGACGTCTGGCCTCGTAGAGGCTTGCGTAATTTCCATGCTCAATATTCCTAATCCCAACGATATCCCGCCTGCGGCGGGCAATGCTTTGCCGGTAGCATGCAAAGTGCAAGCAAAAACTTTCTTGCAACGTCAATCCAATCACACATACACAATGAACTCCGTACCCTTCGCCTTCGCGCAGGCAGCAATTAGAGTGAAAGAATAAATCTGTCCTTTCTCCCTGCTCGCCCCTAAAAGGGAGCAGGCAAATTTAATCTGCTCCATTTTCGAGCCCCCTTAAAGCGTCACGCTCCGCCGCTACCTTTCAGGTTCTTATATTTATAATACAGCCTACCCCCTTGGCATAAGATATTAAAAAGCTCATTCCTACAGCCAGTGCTGCCCCACCCAGAATAGCTGACAAAATCACAACTGAAAGTCTCTTGCTCTCAAAATTAAACACCCTTCTATATAGCTCAAACAAGCCAGGAAACGCACTCATGTCAACCCCATTCTTCTTACAGTAAGAATTGGCATACAGCGCAGACAGGCCAATCCAGAAAAATGAAAGCCAAAATATCAAATACGCCAACTTGCTAAGATTTTCACACATAAACAAACCCATTACTCAATCGGAATAAAAACATTCGGACTCAATGGCAGCTCCAATTCTGGCCCCGCCCCTGCCCCCAACCCTAAGCAGACCTCTGGATACGTTGAAGTCTGCCCAATTTCCACAACAAAAATCCCCATATTTATCCCCTGCCCCAGATTTGATTTCAGTGGCTTCGCGTCAGGATCTAGCAACTTTAATCCGCAGCTTGCTGATATGATAGGTGCGCCTGTAGCGCACAAGAACTAGGGAAAATCCCTGATCCTGAAGCGTTTGAAGGCTGAAAAATCGGACTTGCGTCGTTGGGTCGTTGGTTATTCCGGGATTAGAGGAGGTTGTTCAGAATCCCCCTAAAAAACACAACCCCTGCTAACACCCCAGTAATACAACGCTATAGAAGCCAACCATAGAATCATATTTCCACCCATCACCAACAAAAACACTAGAGAGAAGCGCTTACTTTCAAACTGAAATATCCTCCTATAGATATCCATCATTCCAAAGAAAGAATTGAAATCCACACCTTTGCGCCTAGCATATTCAGCAGAAGAAAATACAAGCAACGCCCCACTAAACACGAACAAATAAAATGAAAACCCTCTAAAATAATGTATATATTCACACACTAGAAACTCACTCACTGGAAGTTTATGGATGGATTCAGCGGAGACTTTACCTCATACCCCACCCCTGGCCCCAAACCCATATAAATATCTGGCCATGAAGATGTCTGGGTCACCTCTACATTAAAGATACCAACACCAAAAGCAAATCCTAATGCAGCAGGTAACGGCTTCGCGTCTTCAGCAGAGAACTTCAAACCGCAACTTGCACTCGCACGGCTCGCAACAGTCGATGTCTGGAAACTACCCCACTTCGACACACCGCTTTTCTCATTCACAGCCACGCTTCCTGACATCCCAGCTCCAGCAGCAATAACAATTGACGCCTTACATTCACCCGTTGCTACCGGCCTAGGCGGCGGCGGCGCCATCGCACGAGCAACTGCCTCCGGCGACTCACCATTGTTCATCATGTGAGTGCCCAACGAAGCACGCTCCTGCGGCCCGGCATGTTGGTAAAGAGTGCATCCCACAGTCCCAATGGATCTGCGCGCATAACAGGCGCGTTATTCACATAGCTATAGACGTTCAACCCACCCTGCATCCCAATCGGGTCCCTGGACACATACCGCGCCATTTTCGGCTCGTAATACCGATAGCGGTTGTAGTGCAGCGCCGTTTCCGGGTCCTGGTATTGCCCCTGGAAGCGGATCGGGTTGCTCACCCCCTGCAATCTGGCTTGCTCCGTATGCTCCTCGCGTATTTCCCCCCACGCCGTTTACTGCGCACTCCAGACCACGTCCCCCTGCTCATCGGTGAGCTCTTGTGGCGTGCCTAGATGGTCGCAGTGGTACCAGGCAATGAAGTCGAAGTCCTGTGGTATTTATTCGGTTTATCACAGGACCACGCGGTCGAAATCATCAGCCCAAAGCACCTGCAATACACCGAAGTCCTACAGGTTTGACCATCTACCGCTCAGCTTGAAGACACAGCCCTCAGAGAGCCCCCAGTAATAAAGCCCAAATGAAAAAAGCAAAATCAACGTATTCACATACACTCCAACAAGAACTACCCAAAATAGCATTTTATGCTCACGCGCAAACGCACGCCGATACACCTCAAGCAAACCACCTACGGTATTGAAATCAATTTTCTCCCTTTTCGCATAAGTAGCCATATACACGATAGTCAGAAAAAGCATAAGCATGCAAAGCACAAACAACAACTCCCTTGAGATATCAATTCCATCACACATACAAAAACCTTAATAAGCCACATTCAAACTAGGATTTAGGGGTGCTTTTATTTCTGGACCAACACCCGACCAAAAACCGATATAGATTTCAGGATAAGTTGAAGTCTGGGTAGCCTCGATATTGATAAACCCTAGGCTCTGTATGAAAAGCCTTGATACTCGGTGATGCTGCGTTGAAAACAGCCTCGGAATGCTCATTTACAACCCGTAAACTCCGCTTCCTCGGCTGTTTTCGCCTTGCCTGACCTTCGTCTCAAGACTTTTCATACAGACCCTAGGGGATCCGCTCGCTTAACCGGTTTGTTACCCACATATCTACAGGCGTACATCCCACCCTGCATCCCGATCGGGTACCTAGATACATTCCGCCCCATCTTGAACTCGCAACAACGACAGCGGCTGTATATAACAAAATTGCAACAGGTTTTCTAATCGCCAGCTAGCTTTCCACTTAGTTTGAAATGCACCCTTCAGTGCCGCCCCAATGGTTAAGGCCCAACGCTACCAGCCACAGCAGCATGTTCCCATACATGACGAGCAAAACCAGTGCCGATAACTTTTTATATTTAAACGAAAACACCAAACGATACACTTCAAGCAATCCAAAAATTGAATTAAAATCAATTCCGCGACTCTTGGCAAATCGAGACATGTAAATCACTGCAATAAAAATTGTAACCATTGCAAAATAAAACACGAACTCCTTGTAGTAATAAATAGCATCACACATAAAGGACCTTAAAATTGAATATTGACACTTGGATTCATCGGCGCCTTGAATTCCGGCCCGATGCTAGGCCCGATACCCATATAAATATCTGGCCATGACGATGCTTGTGTAATTTCTAAATTCAAAAATCCCAATCCTAACGCTATCCCGCCCGCAACTGGCAGCGCCTTACCTGATGAGGAAAATTTCAGGCCGCAACTTAAACTTGCCCGTGCAGCCACTGCAGACGTTTGAAAGCTACCCCATTTAGACATACCTGACTCTTCGTTAATAGCCACATGTCCAGCCAAGCCGGCCCCTACTGCTAACGCCCCCGACGCCTTACACTCGCCCGTCGCAATCGGCTTGGGCGGCGGCGGCGCCATCGCACGAGCAACTGCCTCCGGCGACTCACCATTGTTCATCATGTGAGTGCCCAACGAAGCACGCTCCTGCACGCCCGGCATGTTGGTAAAGAGTGCATCCCACAGTCCCAATGGATCCGCGCGCATAACAGGCGTGTTACTCACATAACTGTAGACGTTCATCCCACCCTGTATCCCAATCGGGTACCTGGACACATACCGCGCCATTAAGTGATCAACTAAAACCAACCCGCATATCTACCACACACCCTTGCGACCTAGCATAAAAAACCAAAAATATCATAAAAATCCCAACAAGCGCCCCCCCATAAACAGTCAAAAGAACTATCCAAGAAAGCCTTTTGTTCTCAAACCTAAAGACCCGACGATACATCTCAAAAAGACCTGGAAACGTGTTCATATTTATTCCGTTTCTCTTGCAATAGGCGTTCGCGTAAAAAACCGTGAAAAATAACGTAAAAAATGCGCCCCAAAAAAACACCTGAATCACAGTATTCAGCCAAACACACATAACGCATCCTTACTTATTAAGTGGAATAGAGATATTGGGGTGCACAGGAATCTTCAACTCTGGCCCAGCACCTAGTCCAATACCAAAGTAAATCTCCGGCCATGTAGACGTCTGCCCGACCTCTACTGAAATGATTCCAAAACTCATACCTACTCCGGCACCGGCCTTAAGCGGCTTAGCGTCAGGATCTGCGATTTTCAAACCACAACTCGCAGCCGCGCGCAACGCAACCGTTGACACGGGAACACTGAGCTGCGAGCCAAATCCAGAAACTTCATTCTCGCTTAACCCCACGGAGAGTCCTGCTCCCACCGCGGCGGTACCAGCTGCACGGCACTCGCCTGTCGCTATGGGTTTGGGGGGTGGTGGCGCCATCGCTTTAGCAATCGCTTCGGGCGTCTCGCCATTTTTCATCATATGAGTGCCCAACGAAGCACGCTCTTGCACGCCCGGCATGTTGGCAAA
Source organism: Pseudomonas sp. ES1 (assembly GCF_050586605.1). Taxonomy (NCBI): domain Bacteria; kingdom Pseudomonadati; phylum Pseudomonadota; class Gammaproteobacteria; order Pseudomonadales; family Pseudomonadaceae; genus Pseudomonas; species Pseudomonas sp. ES1. Next base: position 49,429 of record NZ_JBOBDM010000049.1, read on the forward strand.
TGGTGCATCCCACAGCCCCAATGGGTCCGCGCGCATGACAGGCGCGTTACTCACGTAGCTATAGACGTTCATCCCACCCTGCATCCCGATCGGATCCCTGGACACATACCGCGCCATCTTCGGCTCGTAATACCGATAGCGGTTGTAGTGCAGCGCCGTTTCCGGGTCCTGGTATTGCCCCTGGAAGCGAATCGGGTTGCTCAGCCCCTGCAATCTGGCTTGCACCGTACGCTCCTCGCGTATTTTCCTCCACGCCGTGTACTGCGCACTCCAGACCACGTTCCCCTGCTCATCGGTGAGCTCTTGTGGCGTGCCCAGATGGTCACAGTGGTACCAGGCAATGGCATCGAAGGCCTGCGGTTTGACCTCGGTGTGCCACAGCGGGTCTTGGTCGAAATCGTATTCGCGCAAGCTCCAGTCTGGCTGCTTGTGCAGGCGGATCGGGCCTTTGCGCAGGGCCTGGGCGACCGGTACAAAACTGCCGGGTTCGTAAAGGTAATGTACGGTGCGGCCAGTGTCGCCCTCATCCCGTGGTGGAGAGCTTTCCCAGGCCAGGGTGTCGCCATCCCAGCCGAACAAGGTGAAGCCGCAGCCGAGTTCGCGCTGGCGCTTGGCGCGTTGCATGTCGTTCCAGCCAGTGCCCGCCTCCGCTTTGTTCCAATAGTGCGCGACCGAGTGTTTATGCAAGCGGCGGCCGAGCGCATCGTAGCTGTACTCGACCTTGAGCCTGTCGTCGTTGTAGCTGGCCAAACGGTTGAACATGTCCCAGGTGAAGTGCGCTTGGACACCGTCTGCCAACCGATGGGTCAGGTTGCCGCGTTCGTCGTACTTGAAATGGCTCCCAGCATACGATCGCAACTGGTTGTCCATCACCTTGTTGCGCCTGTCGTCCTGCTCAAGCGGGCGGTTGAGTTGCTGGGTTTCATCCAGCAGGTTACCCGCAGGGTCGAAGGCAAAGGTTTCGACACCGAGGCGGCTATTGGCCTGCAGCAGGCGCCCAAGGGGGTCGTATTGATACGCCAGCTGGCCACGGCGGCTGTCGTGGATATCGGTCAACTGCCCCACCGTGTCGTATTCATACTGGCGCTTGAGCAGGGCGGTCTTGCCGTCATGGCTGCCGAGCCATTGCTCTTCGGGGAGCCCTGTCTTGCCCCAGCGCTGCATCTGCATGAGCTTGTTGCCCTGGTGGCGCACCACTTCACGGTGCAGGTCATCGCGCTCGTAGGCGAGCATCTCGTGCTGGTCGAGGGTCATGCCCAGCAGGTGGCCGCTGCCGTAGGTCAGCCAGCTGACCTTGTGCCCGTCGGGGCGGATGGTGGCGGTGCGGCGGTTCAGCGCATCGTACTCATGGCGCCACACGGCCACCATGGGGTCGCCGGTCATCAGGTAGTGCTGATGTTCGCGGGTCAGGTTGCCGGCGTCATCGTAGAACCACTGCAGCTTGCTGACGGCATTGAGTGCCTGGATCAACTTGCCGTTGCCATCGTAGGCGAAGGTTTCGCTCTGTTGCTGATCGCCCTGGCTCGCGCAGCGCTCGACCAGGCGCCCCATGGCATCGAAGCGCAGGTCGATGCGGCGCTGGCCGACCTGGCTGCTCGCCAGCCGACCGCTACTCGGGTCGTACTGGTAGCGGGTGGTCAGGCCATCGAAGCCGGTCTCTTCCAGGCGGCGCCCGGCCAGGTCGTAAACGAAGCTGGCGCGGCTCTCGTTCTGGTTCTCCAGGCTGACCAACCGGCCGAGCTTGTCCCAGCGGTAGCGCAGCCTGTGCTCCAGCGCATCGACACGCTCGGCGAGCATCCCGGCGCGGGTATAGCTCCAGGTTGTGCAACGGTCCAGCGCATCGACATGGGCCAGCAACCGGCCTTCGGCATCGCGCTCGAAACGCTCCTCGGTCATGTCCGCATGGGTGACCTTGCTCAACTGCCCCGCCTTGTAGGCGTACTGGATGCTCTCGCCCAGCGCATTACTGGCCTGCACCAGGCGCCCCAGTTCGTCGTACTCCCATTTACTGGTCTT